>NZ_JBKQOT010000084.1:0-3550 GCF_052145395.1 Roseiarcus sp. | reverse complement strand
CCGAGCTCGGTCTGCTCGCCATGCAGCAATGTGGTCAGGCGCTCAACCTCGCCCCCAGACGCTTTCGCGAGGCGGAGTTTCAACGTATTGATTTGAGTTTTCTTGAGTTTGACTTCCTCCCGAGAGGCATTCAAGGACAAGTCGACCGAGAGCAGTTGAAGGGCAGCATCATCTGGGTCCGAGGCCCGTTTGCGGAGGACCTGCGCAGCCTCCTTTATGAGGCAGATCTTGGTTCCGATGATCGCTTCCTCCTCCTCCTCTTGCTTACGGATGTCGCCCTCCGCCCCGATGATCTCGGCATGCTTCAGTTGAAGGGCGATCTCATCGATCTTGACGGTTATTCCGGCTTTCTCCGCTTCCAGCGAGAGCTTCTCAGACGCACCGAGGCCGGTGTCCTGCAGCTCTTCCATCAAGCGATGCTCATCCTCAAGCAGCGCTAGCTTTTGCTTTAAGAGTTCGCCGACATCGTCTGGCATGGCTGGTCCTCTTTTCGCAGGGTCCATTCAGGCGCGAGCACTCCCCGTCGCAGTCAAACATGATTGCCGCGGGTGTGAGCGGGACGACTCACTTAGGGTTGCTCTCACTACCTGAAACCGCTACCTTCCGACAGTCAGCCTAGCCCAAAAAAGACGCATCCGAAACATAAAGGAGGCAAAAATTACCAACTCCCACGGTGGACGCGGATCAAATTAGTCGCACTGTCACTCTACCGCGCGGCGGGCCGGGGAGCAACATGAGCCGATGGGCGGTCGGCGCGGCCGGAGGGGAGGGCATAGGCCCAGAGTAAGCCCGACCAGCGAAACTCGACGACATCGCAGTATTCGTGATTTCCGTGCGTTGCTCATCGGAATTACGTTCTTAGCGACTGCGTCGGACTTATACGGCTTATACTTGGACACCGTCAACATCGAGGAGATCGAGTATGACTGCAGCGCTCAGTCTTGGCCCCGACACGCATCATTCGCGCGAGAACCTGATCCAGCGGCTTCGTCAGGCGTCGGAGGCCGAGCATTCACTATGCTGCCAGTATCTGTTCGCTGCATTTTCACTGCGTCGGTTGACAAGCGACTTCTCGACGCCGCGAAGCGAAGCGGCGGAGTTGCTGATGGCTGCGACGCAGCAGTGGGCCTATCAGATCTTCTACATCGCTCGGCAAGAGATGTCCCATCTCGCCATCGCGACCAACCTACTGACCGCGATCGACGAGCGACCTTACCTTGTGCACGGCGACTACCCCGACCGCCAGCTCGAGGCGGTTGTGGGCTCGCCAATGGTCCTCGAGCGTTTCAACGAGGCGACTTTGCGGCGATTTCAGCACATCGAGCGACCCGATGCGCCTGGCTTCGGCACGCCGCCAGGGGTCGAGCGTGTCTATAACGACATCAAGCAGATGTTTTCGAGCTTGCCGGCGAGCGAGCTGTTCGCTGGCGATGGCGAGCGCGAGCTCGCCTCGACAGAACTCGATCTCGGAGTGTCGATGCAGATTCCTCCAGTGACCAATCGTCCGAGCGCGATCGCGGCGATTGACCTCGTGTTGGCGGAGGGGGAAGGTCTAGGCGTCTCACCCCTGTCCAAGGACACGCATTACGCCCGCTTCACCGCGATGCTGGAAGATTATGCACTTGTTGCGGCGCTCGCCGAGAAGTGCGGGCACGAGCTATCGCTGCCGGTCGTCAGCAACCCTGTCAGCCAGGACGAGGCTGGCCCATCTTCGGGAAACGTAACGCCCGTGACCAATGCCTTTAGCGCGGAGCTGATGAATTTTTTCAATGGTGGGTATCAGCTCATGCTAACCATGCTGCACGAGTTCCTCTGGGGGTACCGCAGCTACTCTGGCATTTTCGGAGCCGTCGAGGCGCTCAAGACCCCCGACCAGATCGCCGCCGATCGACTCGTCACCATCATGTCGGAGAACGCCTATTTCCCATTCATGACTATGTTCATTCGACCGGTCGGCGAGTTGCTCGCCCGCCAACCCGCGTTCGCAAATGTCGACAATGAGGCACGCGCGGGCGCATCGTTCCAAACAGGCGTCAGGATTCCATCCTGGGCAGGGGACATCGGGCCCTACGTCGATGGACTCTCCGCGCTGCAGCAGCGAGCGACCACACTAGCCAAAGACGCGCCAGACCCGATCACCAGTCAAACGCTGGCCTACCTGGCACAGAATCTGACCCGGATGCAGACGAATGTTAAGGACGTCTGGAGGCAGTAATATGCGCAGCAAGGACCTACCATGTCTGGAACGATGAAGATCCACTTCGAAGGCTTCTGGCAATGCCGGTTGTCGACCGATCCAGATCCGACCCTCGAAGGTCGGGGAGTCAGCGGCTATACGAACGCATTACCCGGCGAGGGCGACTTCGATCGCGTCATCCGGACCCAACTCGACCAAATCCCGCTTGCCGAGCGCCGTGAACCCTTTCCGCCCTACCTTGAGACGCTCCCCGACGGCAGCGCGCGCCAGTTTGGCGTGCGGGTGACGGAGGTCGAAGGCGCGCCTACGCCAGTCGTCGACGCGCTCAAAGGCGCCAATCTACGATTGATGCAAAACCCCCGGTTCGAGCTGCGCAACCAAATCGTCGGCGACGGCATCAACCGTATCGCCCCGCCAATCGTCCCCTTCGACGTACAAATCGAAAGCCCAGATGGGGCGGCGTTCCTGCGCCGCAGCGATCCGCTCGATCCGTCGCATCCGCAAAGCGAGATCTGGCAGCTCAGGCCGGCCGACTTCGCTCAGCGTGTGCCCGTCACCTACCGCCACCTTTCGGACGAGGTGGTCGAAACCATCTTTCCGAACTCGGGCGGGGCCGCCAATTCGGACAGCACCTTCATCGCGTACTTCAACCAGCGCAAACAGCTGCTGTCGCACTGGCTGACCAAAACGCCGGCGCCGCAAGCGCTCGAGGCTGCCGGCTATCGAGCCCGGATCCGCGCGATCGACCATTTCGCGGCGCCGAGCGGGAGTTCGGACCCCGCCTTGATCGAGAACCGGCTCGGTTTGCAGTGCGTCTGGGACCACGCGATCCGCGGAAAAGACGCCCGGGTCTGCCACGCGCTGGCGCCTTACGTCGACGTCGATCAAGATTGGCGCACGCGTTTTTGGATGGGCGGATGGGACGGAGATCTGCTGATCGGATGGGTGCAGGGCTACCTCAAGGTGCCGCTGCGTTAGGGCCCGTAGACATTCAGCAGATGCGACAGATTTGGCCCGCAGATCCGCAAAGAAGCGCGCCGCTTCAGGGGCGTTGCCGGCCTCGGCATCGGGGGTTGGGCACTTAATCGGGAGCCCATCACAAAACGGGGGCAGTGTCGGTGGCCTGTGATCTCCTGAAGGCGGGGTAGCAGCGACGGATGACTTGAGCGAGGTCGTTGTTGAGGACGCGCGTTCGGGTCTGAAGCAGCTGGTGTGCACCCCGAGGGGTCCAGCGCATCGATTGACGTTTGTCGAAGCGCTTGTCCACGATTTGGTTGATCGCAGACTCTACGAAGCCGGTGGAGATCCGTTCGCCGGCGCGGAACCGCTCGCCATAGTTCACGATGTGGCCGG
>NZ_JBKQOT010000083.1:0-3633 GCF_052145395.1 Roseiarcus sp. | reverse complement strand
ATCCGCGACAGATAGGCCGAGTCGACGACGCCGATGTGGCCGAGCAGCGTCAGCACCACCGGAAGCTGGAACGCCGCGCCGAAGGCGAAGATCAGCGTCATGATCAGCGACAGCTATTCGCTCACTTTCGGCAGCAGTTCGATCGTCGCCTCGCCCGGCGTGTTGACCTGCTGCAGCGACACCGAGAAGCGGATCAGCAGCGGCATCACCGCGAAATAGACCAGCAGCGCGCCGAAAAAAAAGAAGATCGGGGTCGCGATCAGATAAGGCAAAAACGCCTGCCGCTCGTGCTTATAGAGGCCCGGCGCGATGAACCTGTAGATCTGCGTCGCGATCACCGGGAACGCGATCACCAGCGCCCCGAACATGCTGAGCCGCACGTTGGTGTAAAACTGCTCGAGGAAATGGGTGGCGATCAGGGTCGCCTTCTCGGCTCCCACCACCCGGACGTAGGGCTGGGTCAGGATGTTGTAGATCGTGCGCGAGAAGTAGAAGCAGACGATGAAGGCGGCGAAGAAGGCGTAGATGGCCCGGATCAGCCGGGCCCTCAGCTCGATGATGTGGTCCATCAACGGCGCCTTGGTGGCGTCGATGTCCTCTTGCGTCATTCGGCGGCGCTCGACTTGACGGCGGACGTCTCGGGCGCGGCCGGCTCGACCGGCCGCGCCTCCAGGGCGGGCGCGCTGAGCGCAACTTCCGACGTTCCAATGTCCGAGGTCCCCGCCGCCGGCGCGGGAAGATGCATGGCGGGATCGGCGGCCTTGGTCACCTCGTCGCGGATCATGGCGGCGGGGTCGAAGGCGCCCGACCCCACTTTCTGGTTGAGTTCGGCAATGCTGGCGGTCGTCTTCTGATTGAGGTCGGCGAGCTCCTTGCGGACGCTCTCGAACTCGGCCTCGCGCATGGCGTCCATAAACTGACCCTGGAACTCAGCCGCCATGCGGCGCATCCGGCCCATGACCTGACCGACGGTGCGCATGACGCGCGGCAGGTCCTTGGGCGGGATCACCGCGAGAGCGACGATCGCCACGACCAACATCTTGCCTATGTCGAAGTCGAACATCGGGGCTCCGGCGGAACGCGCGCCGGGAAGGCGCGGCCGCGCCTCCCCGTCATGCGAGCGTCAACATGCGATCCGCTCAGCTGACCTTGTGCACGTCGCTGGCCTCGACGCTCGAACGGTTCTCGATCGGGCGGGGAGCCGCCGCCGGAGCGCTCTGCGCCGGTTTCTCCTCGTCGTCCTCGGCGAGGCCCTTCTTGAAGGATTTCACCCCTTTGGCGACGTCGCCCATGATGTCGGAGATCTTGCCTTTGCCTCCGAACAGCAGGAGCGCCACCGCAAGGAACAACATCCAGTGCCAAATGCTGAAGCTACCCATGGCCGTCTTCCCGGTGCGCCGGCGCCGCCCGGCCCATTTTAGGAGCCGGCGGCGCGATCTTCGCTCGCGCCATACCTAAGCGCCGGAAACGGCAAAAACAAGCACGGCTCACGGCTTCACCCGGGCTCGGGCGTCGCTTTCGCTCGGCCGGATTGCGCGCCGCGCGCCAAGTCGGGCATAGGTTTCGACGCGGCGGCCGCATGGGCCGCCGCCAGCCGGAGCCGATTGCCATGAGCCAGACCGCCAAACGCCTCGCCGAACTCGGAATCGCGCTGCCGAAGCCGGCCGCGCCGGTCGCCAATTACGTTCCCTTCGTCCGCACGACCGGCATGGCGCCGGGGGCGCTGCCGCAGCTCTGGATCTCGGGCCAGTTGCCGCTCGGACCCGACGGAACGCTCGCCGAGCGCCACAAGGGCAAGCTCGGCCCGGAATCGGGCGCCGAGGCCGCGCGAGAGGCGGCGCGGCTCTGCGCGATCAACCTTCTCGCCCAGGCTGAGAAGGCCCTCGGCGACCTCGACAAGATCGTCCAGGCCGTCCGGCTCGGCGGCTATTTCAATGTCGCGGGCGCGTTCGACCCCCTGCCCCAGGCGATGAACGGCGCCTCCGATCTGATGGTCGAGGTCCTCGGCGACCGGGGAAGGCACACCCGCACCACGGTCGGCGTCGCCCATCTGCCCCTCAACGCCCTCGCGGAGGTCGAGGCCGTGTTCCTGGTCTCGTTTTGAGGGCCCTCAACGCCCCGGACTGGCTGACCGCCCGCCCGATCGCCCATCGCGGCCTGCATGACGCCGCCAACGGCGTGATCGAGAACACGCTGGCGGCGGCCGAAGCCGCGATCGCGGAAGATTTCGCGATCGAGTGCGACGTCCAATTGAGCCGCGACGAGGAGATTTTTGTCTTCCACGACGACATCCTCGACCGGCTGACCGACGCCACGGGCGCGCTCACCGGAAAGAGCGCGGCGGAAATCGGATGGGCGCGGATTCTTACGCCGGGCGTTGCGCCGTCCGATGTCAGCGCGCTTCACGCCCGCATCCCCACCCTCTCCGAATTCCTCGCCGTCGTCGCGGGCCGCGTGCCGATCGTGTGCGAACTGAAGAGCCGGTTCGACGGCGACTGGCGGATCGGCGACCGGGTCGCCGCGCTCGCGGCCGCCTATGAGGGTCCGCTGGCGCTGAAGAGCTTCGATCCTGACCTGATCGCCTATCTGCGCCTAAAATATCCCCGGCTCGGGCCGCCCGCGCGCCCCTGCCCGATCGGCATCGTCGCCGAGGCTTCTTACGACGACCCCTATTGGGCCTTCCTCGCGCCCGAACAGAAGCGCGCCTGCGAGACCTTCGATCACCGCGCCCGCAGCGAACCCGACTTTCTGTCGTGGAACGTGAAGGACCTGCCGCACCGAACGCCCTTCTTCGAGAAGGAGCTTTACGGCCTGCCGATCATGACCTGGACCGTGAGGTCGGCTATGCAGCGCGAGGCCGCGCGCAAATGGGCCGACCAGATCGTGTTCGAGGGCGACGGCCGGCCTTGAGTGCCGCGCCCGAAGAATATGGGGGCACCTGCAATGTCGATCAGAATCTTCGCCGGCGCGCTCGCCGCGTTTGTCGTCGTCGCGCCCGCCTGCGCGGGTCCGTATGTCAATTTCGCCTGCGCCGACGGGTCGAAAATCTCGCTGATCTTCGAGAAGACGGGGACGGGGCTCGTCATGGTCGACGGCGGGGCGCTGCGGCTTGCGAACCGCCATCCCGCGTCGGGCCTCTGGTACGCCTCCCCCTACGGCGCGCTTCGCGCCAAGGGTTCGACGGCGACCTTCCGCATGACAGGCCGCGCGCCGACGACCTGCCGCAAGGTCCGGTGAACGCGAGCGCAGCCGCCGCTATTGCGCCTTCTGCGCGGACCAGCGGATCGCGTAGGGCTCCGAGAACAGCCGGGACTGCAGCTTCTCCGCCGGACCGGGAGCGGAACTCAGCAGGCCGTCGACTTCCGCCGATTCCGGGTCGCGCACCCAGGGACGGCGGGCGAGCTCGCGGTCGTTGAGCCAGTAGTCGCTCCAGCCGTCCGTCGTCTCGAGCGCTTCGCGCGCGAAATCCTGGCCGTATTCGAGGCCGCCCTCGACGACGACGTCGATGTAAGACTGGAGCAGTGGGTATTGCGCGTCTGGCGGAGGCAGCCCGACGCCGGCCTCGCCGTCCGGCCCGACGGGGATATAGACCCAGATGGTCCCGGCTTCCGGCAACCTCTGCCAGGACACCGG
>NZ_JBKQOT010000082.1:0-6893 GCF_052145395.1 Roseiarcus sp. | reverse complement strand
CGCAATAGGCCTGGTCCAGGGCTTCTTCGTCGCCCATGAGGGCATCCCGGCCTTCATCGTGACGCTCTCCGGGCTCAGCGCCATCCGCGGGACGGCGCTGCTGCTGACGAAGGGCTACTCGATCCCGATCGACCCGCAAAGCCCCTTCAACGAGATCGGCCGCGGTTGGGTGCTCGGCGCGCCGATGCCGGCGATCATCGCCGTCGCGGTGCTTGTCGCCGGCTACGTCGTCTTCAACGAAAGCACTTTCGGCCGCTATGTGACCGGCGTCGGCGCCAACGCCGAGGTGGTGCGGCGCGCCGGCGTCAACACCGAGCGCGTGACGATGGCGGTCTATGCGCTGAGCGGCTTGGCGGCCGCCATGGCCGGGATCATCATCGCGGCGCGTCTTGGCAGCGGTTCGTCGAACGCCGGCGGCGGCTTCGAACTCGACGTCATCGCAGCGGTCGTGCTCGGAGGGACGAGCTTGTTCGGCGGCCGGGGCACGATGGTCGGCACCATGCTCGGCGCGCTGACGGTGGCGGTGATCGGCAACGGCCTCATCCTCTGCCATCTTTCGCCGTTTCTCACGCCGATCGTCGAAGGCGTCATCATCCTCGTCGCCATCTGGCTCAATTTCCGGCTGTTCCGGACCGGGCGGCGGACAGGCTGATTTCAAGGCAGGCTGATTTCAAGGAATGTCGATATGGCCAAACCTCGCACGGGCGTGAAGTCGGGAACGGTGCGCACCGTGCTCGGGCCGATTCCGGTCGAGTCGATGGGCGTCACGCTGATGCACGAGCACGTGTTGCTGGACACTTCGAGCTGGTGGAAGCGGCCTTGCTGCGCAAGCGACATCGGCTTTTCGGAACGGCCGCTGGACATCTCGATGATCGGCGATTTGCGAATGAACCCGTTCCTCAATCGCGACAATTGCGGACTGCTCGACGTCAAGGCCGCCGTCGAGGAACTCGGCTATTTCGTCGAGTACGGCGGCCGGACGGTCGTCGATCCGACCAACGTCGGCATCGGCCGCGATCCCTCGGCGCTGCAGCGCGTCGCCCGACGGACCGGCCTCAACATCGTCATGGGCGCCGGCTTCTACCTCGAGGCGTCGCACCCGGACTCTGTGAAGAAAATGTCCGTCGAGGCCATCGCCGAGGCGATCGCCGCCGACTGCGGCGTCTGCGAGGTCGAGCCCGAAGTTTGCGCCGGCATCATCGGCGAAATCGGCGTGAGCAAGGATTTCACGGCCGAGGAGCAGAAGGTGCTGCGCGGCGCGGCGCGCGCCTCAAAGATGAGCGGCGCGCCGCTGACAATCCATTTGCCGGGCTGGGAGCGCCTCGCGCATCGCGTGCTCGACGCCGCGGAGAGCGAAGGCGCGGACCTCAGGCACACCATCCTGTGCCACATGAACCCGAGCCTGCACGATCCCGCCTACCAGCGCAGCCTCGCGGACCGCGGCGCCTTCATCGAGTACGACATGATCGGCATGGATTACTTCTGCGCCGATCAGCAGGCGCAGTCGCCGTGCGACGAGGAGAACGCCATCGCGATTTGTCGTCTCGTCGACGACGGCTACGTGAACGCCATCCTGATGTCGCAGGACGTGTTCCTGAAGATGATGCTGACCCGCTACGGCGGCTTCGGCTACGGCTACATCCTCAAACATTTTGTCCCGCGTCTGAGGCGCCACGGGATGACTCAAGAGTCGATCGATCACATCCTCATCGAGAATCCGCGGCGCGTGTTCTGCGCAGAGCACCGCGCCCGCTGACGGCTCGCCTTTCAGCCTTCCGAAAGCCTTTGGGTCAGATAAGCGTTACAACATTCTGCTCGCCGGCGAATCCTGGGTCACGACCGGCACACACATCAAGGGCTTCGATCAGTTTGCGACGGTGACTTTTCACCTCGGCGCCGAGCCGCTCGTCGAGGCGCTCAAAGGATCGCCGTTCGATTTGAAGTACATGCCGTCGCACGAGGCCCAGCGCGACTTTCCCCAGACGCTGGAAGGCCTCGCCGCCTTTGACGCGGTGATCCTCTCCGACATCGGCTCCAACACCCTGCTGTTGCATCCCGACACGTGGATCGCCAGCAAACGCACCCCAAACCGCTTGCGGTCGCTGAAGGCCTACGTCGAAAACGGCGGCGGACTCCTGATGGTCGGCGGCTACTACAGCTTTCAGGGCATCAACGGCGGCGCGCGCTATCACGGCACGCCGGTTGAAGAGGTCCTCCCCGTCGACATCCTGCCTTACGACGACCGCGTCGAGCTTCCCGAAGGCTTCACGCCGGTGATCAAGCAGAACGCCCATCCGATCCTGCAAGGGTTTGAGGGCGTCTGGCCGGCGCTGCTCGGCTTCAACGAGGTCAAGCCGAAGGCCGGTTCGGCGATCCTTGCGACCGCGTCGGCCGACTACGGCGAGAAGCCGCTGCTCGTGGCGGGCGCGTTCGGCAACGGCCGCACGCTCGCCTGGACCTCCGACATCGGCCCGCACTGGCTGCCGCCGGAGTTCGCGGCGTGGCCCGGATACACGCGCCTGTGGCGGCAGGCGCTCGAGTGGCTGGTGAGAGCCCGCTAGCGGAACCATGATCCACGTTTTCGGCAACGCCGCGATCGACACCATTCTTCACGTCGACCGCTTTCCGCGGTCCGGCGAGACCATTGTCGCGCGGGAGCTTGCGGAAGATCTCGGCGGCAAAGGCGCCAATCAAGCGATCGTCATCGCGCGCTGCGGCGTTCCCGTCCGGCTCGCGGCTGCGCTCGGCGACGACGCGGCCGGCGCCCGGATCCGACAGGCGCTGGAGGCGGAGGGCGTGGCGGCGCATGGCCTTGCGGCCTTCGACGGCGCGACCGACCGGTGCCTGATCCTGGTGGACGCCACTGCCGAGAACATGATCGTCAGCCTCGTCGACGCGGCGCGCGCCTTCGATCCTGCCGAGGACGCCCGGCTCGCCGAGTCGATCGCGCCAGGCGATTGGGTGCTGATGCAGGGGAACCTCAGGCCCGCCGTGACACGCGCCGTCCTGGCGCTCGCCCGCCGCCGGGGCGCAGCCACGGCGCTCAATCCCTCACCCACGTATCCCGCCGCCGAGTATGGTTCACATGGGGGCCCCCGTGGTCAAGAGCTTTTGTTGCGGCAGGGCGTGGTCAGGGCAGTTCGGCATATCGGCGTTCGCTGTTGGCGGCGAAGATGGCGAGCGCGAGATGGGG
Source organism: Roseiarcus sp. (assembly GCF_052145395.1). Taxonomy (NCBI): domain Bacteria; kingdom Pseudomonadati; phylum Pseudomonadota; class Alphaproteobacteria; order Hyphomicrobiales; family Roseiarcaceae; genus Roseiarcus; species Roseiarcus sp. The sequence continues at coordinate 3,700 of NZ_JBKQOT010000082.1, read as the reverse complement.
GTCAAGGATGCGCAGCACCGGCGAAGCCGGCATGCGCGAAGCGCATGTCCTTGACGCACGTCTCGTCGTCTAGCCGAAAATGGCGCCGGCAGCGAACGGCTGTCGCACAGCGTCGGTTCGATCAAGCCCGAACTCGTTCACTCGTTCAGCTTCGCGATCCATGGTCTGAGCCAGATTGCATGACCCGGTCCGTTTCCAGAGCCGGTTCAAACTCACATACGGTCGCCGCTCGAAACGGCCGCACCCCTATCCCGCGTGCGCCGCGGCAAAGGCTCAGGAGAACGAGACCCTTCTGGAGCTCGGCATTGAAGCCAAATCAAACTTCGGTTCGTTCACCTGGATCCACCCGGACCTACGGGGGCCCGGGATTCTTGAGAAGCGGTTGCGGGTCTTCGGTCAGGAGGCTTTCATCACGGCGCCTTCGACGACGACGCCGGTGGCGACGTATTTCCACAGCGCCACAAGCAGCTTTCGCGCCAAAGCGACGATGGTCGTCTTCTTCATGCGGCCGCCGTCGCGTTTGACCCGTTCATGGAACCAGCGCGATAGCGCCGATTGCGGTTGATGGCGCAGCCACAGCCAGGCGAGTTGAATGAGAGTGGTTCGCAATCGCGCATTACCGGCCTTGGAGACGCCTTGCTCGCGATCGATCGATCCGCTCTGCCAGGGCGTCGGCGCGAGTCCGGCGTAAGAGGCAATCTGGCGTCGATTGTCGAAATGGCGGAAGAGCCCCTCCAACCAGAGGACGGCGGCAAATTCCGGACCGATGCCTTTGAAGTCGAGCAGCATCCTCCCGGCCGGCGCCGGCGCAGCGGTCTGTTGCGCGGCGAGCACCTCGTCTCGCTCGGCCTCCGTCAGCTTGATCTGATTGAGCAGCAGTTCCAACCGGTCGAGTTCGCGGCTGATCTGGGTCTTGAGATGCGCCGGCAAAGGGCGACCGTCTCCCGTCGTCAGCTCCTCGAGCCGTTGACGTCGATCGCGCCGCAACGGCTCGTAAGCGGATATTCCCTGGGCGAACAGCAATCCCTTGATGCGATTGACGTGCTCGACCCGCTCGGCAATCAGCACTTTGCGTTCGCGGCAAAGACGACGGCGGTCCTCTTCCTCGGGCGTCGGCGCCTTGACCATGGCACAGACCCGGGGTTCGCCGCGCTTATGGGCCAGCAGGGCGCGAAGCAGGGCCTCACCGTCGATCCTGTCGGTCTTGGCTCGCCGACGCCGGCGCGACGTCGCAATCGAGGCCGGATCGACGACGTGGCTCTCGATTCCTTCCCGTTCCAGCAAGCGATGCAGCCAGAAGCCGTCCAGCCCCGCTTCCTGAATCGTGACGATTGGAAAGGATTTGCCCGTCCGCGCCAAAGCCCTCTGCTTGAGCTCGGAAAACCGCGCCAGCAGCGCCGCGACGTCCCCGGCTCGTACAGAATGCTTCGACATCTTCTCACCGCCGCCGGGCGTCAGCGACGTGATCAGCCAGACAGAGCGGCTGAGTTCCAAAGAAATGAAGATTGCCGCAAAATGGGTTTGGATAGCGGCTGGCGTTTCGGCTCGGTCGGCATCAATCGGCATGGTCGTCTCCAGAGTGCGCGGTTCGCAACCTCACTCTGCCCGAGCGCCGGTCGCTATCCACCTCCCATGGGATCTGGAGCCTTGTCGATCTCGTCGTCGTCAACCGGGGCGAGGCGGTCGAACTCGGTTGCCGCGAAGACCCCCTCGCGGCGGCGCGCGCGTTGCGCGAGATGGGCGCGGGCTCAGCTGCGCTCACCCTTGGCGCGCAGGGGGCGGCGTTCGTCACGGCCGACGGGGATGTGCGATTCGAGGCGCCTGCGGCGGCGGCGGTCGATACCGTCGGGGCGGGCGACGTGTTCTGCGGCGCGCTGATCGCAGCGCGCGCCTCCGGGCGCGCCTGGAGCGGATCGTTCCGGATCGCCGTCGAGGCCGCGGCGATCGCGGTTACGCGGCGCGGCGTTTTGGCGTCGTTTCCCACCTGCGCCGAAATGGCTCGGCTCTTTTCGCGGTGGGCTCAAGAGGAGCCTCGAACATGAGCGATTTCCCAAGCGTGGCGCACCCGCGCGACAATGCGCTGAAAGCCATTTTCGGTCGTGAGAAGAACGTCCTCGTAGGCGTCGTGCATCTCGCGCCGCTGCTTGGCGCGCCGGATCATCGAGATTCGCCGGTGGAGTCGATCTACGAACGCGGGCTGAGGGACGCGCGCGCCTACGCCGCGGCCGGTTTCGACGGCCTCATCGTCGAGAATCATGGCGACATTCCCTTCGCCAAGCCTGACGACATCGGGCCCGAAACGGCGGCGCACATGGCGGTCGCTGCGATCGCATCGGGCGCGAAACGGGGCTGCCGATCGGAGTCAACGTGCTCGCCAACGCGGCGCTGCATGCCTTGGCCGTGGCGTGCGCCGCCGGGGCCCGCTTCGTCCGGGTCAAGCAATGGGTCAACGCCTACGTCGCCAACGAGGGGCTGATCGAAGGAGCGGCGGCGCGGGCGCTGCGGTATCGGCGGCAGCTCGGCGCCGAGGGCGTGCGCACCCTGGCCGACGCCCACGTAAAGCATGGCGCACACGCCATCGTGCAGGACCGGCCCCTCGCCGAACTGGTGCGCGACGTCGAGTTTTTCGGCGCCGATGCCGTGATCGCCACCGGCCAGCGCACCGGCCATGCCGCCGATCTCGACTACATTCGGAGCATCCGCGCCGCCGCAACGCTTCCCACGCTGGTCGGCAGCGGCGTCACACCCGACAATGTCGCAGACATCCTGGCGATCGTCGACGGCGTCATCGTCGCCAGTGCGCTGAAGGTCGGCGGGGGATGGTGGAGCCCGGTCGACCCGGCGCGAGCCAAGGCCTTCGTCGAGCGGGCCGGGCGCGCGCGGTGAGCGGAGGACGCATGCCCAGCCCAGTTTCGGACGCGTCGTTCTGCGAGACCCTCCGAGCCCGCGCTCGATCGACATGGGACGTCGCCGTCGGTCATCGGTTCTTCCGCGAAGTCGCTTCGGACGTCTTGACCGACGACGTCTTTGCCCGTTACCTTCGCATCGAATACGCCTTCATCGACACCGCCGCCGCCGCGCTCGGCTACGCGGTCGCCAAGGCGCCGTCGTTCCAGGAGCGGCGTCGTCTCGCGCTCAACCTGCACGGCCTGGTGACCGATCAGGAGCGTTTCTTTGCCGAGGCCTTCGACCGAATCCACGCGCCGCGCGATCAGCGGGTCGGGCTCCCGCCGCAAGGCGGGTCGGCTGCGCTCCACGAGCTGTTCCGGAGCGTGGCGACGACGGAAGGATATGAGGAGATTTTGGCCTGTTTTCTCGGCGCGGAGTGGCTTTACCTCACATGGTGTTCGCGAGCCCATCGCACGCCGTCGGCGCGCCCCGCGATCCGAGACTGGGTGGCGCTCCATGCCGGCGGAGCCTTCGCAGAGGGAGTGGCCTCATTGCGGAGCGAACTCGACGCCCGCGGTCCGACGTTGACAGCGGCGCGGCAAGCGCGTCTCGGAGAACTTTTTGAACGAGCGCTCGCCGCGGAGATTCCCTTCCATGCCGCCGCCTATGGCTAGCGATCCGTCAGCGTCGGTCGCGATGACGATGTCGCTCCGCGCGTCCCTTGGCAGTGACTTGGGCTCGGAGATGAGGCAGCGGAACAAATACGTCAAACATTGGTTTCATCTCAATTAGCCGTAGCTGCCGTCGCAAG
>NZ_JBKQOT010000081.1:0-3259 GCF_052145395.1 Roseiarcus sp. | reverse complement strand
CGTGCCGATGCCGCCGATGACGACGATGAAGATCACATCGGCGGTCCAGTCGAGGACGGAGAACGCGGCGTCCGGCGAAATGCGCGCCTTCTGAACATAGATAAGGGCGCCGGTCAGTCCCGTGAGGAATGCGGCCATGAGGTAGACGAAGGTCTTGACCCGGCGCGCGTCGACGCCGACCGAGCGAGCGGTCTCCTGATTGTCGCGCACCGCGGCGAGCGCCAATCCCTGACGCGAGCGCAGGAGAGGATAGATGAAGCCGATTGTTCCGACGGCGAGGGCCAAGGCCAGCCAGTAGCAGAGCGTGTCGACAGACTGGGCGGCGCGAAAGCCGAAGAGGCGGCCGATCATCGGAGCGCCGAGCATCTCGCGGGTCGCCGAGGCTGGCAACGAGGTCCCGGTGCCGCCCCCGAGCGCCGTCCACTGGGCGAGCGTAAGGCGCGCCACCTCCGCGACGACCCAGGTTCCGATAGCGAAATGTGGCCCCTGCAGTCGAAAGACGAACCGGCCGGTCAGCGCCGCGAGCGCCGTCGCCGCAGCGCCTGCGATCAGAACGGCAAGCAGCGGATCAAGTCCCGCAAAAAGAACGCAGGCGAACATCACGTACCCGCCAAAGCCGACAAATGCTTGCTGGCCGACAGAGACGAGACCTGCATATCCGGCGAGCACGTTCCAGCTCTGGGCCAGCACCAGCATCGTCAGGATGAAGAAAAGGTCCTGCACCACGCCGCGCGACGCGAAAAGCGGCGCGGCGAATCCAACCAGGACGGCTGCAAATGCAAATACCGCGAAGCCCGAGGAAACTCTCGTTCCCTTCCTGATTCGCCACGTCGTCGTGGGGGCCGTTTCCACTTGGCCCTCCTAATTAGTCCATCACGCGCGGGAAGAGGCCGCGCGGCATGACCAGGAGCACAACGATGAACGCGAGATGGCCGAGCAGAAGCTGCCACTCGGGATTGATCGAAGCGCCGAACGTTTGTGCAACGCCTATGATGACGCCGCCCGCAAGCGTGCCCCACAGCGATCCGAGGCCGCCGATAATGACGGCCTCGAACGCATAGATGAGCCGCGCGGGGCCGATGGTGGGGTCAAAATTGGCGCGTGCGCCGAGATAGAGCGCGGCGATCGTGGCGACGACCATCGCGATGCCGGTTGCGACGGCGAACATCCGATCCGGCCTTATACCCATAAGGCCGGCCGTGGCCTTGTCGTCCGAAGTGGCGCGAAACGCGCGGCCGAGCTCGGTTCGATAGAAGAGCCAGTTGAGGCCCACAATGACGGCGAGCGCGGACAGGAAGGTGATCAGCGGCATGACCCCGACGTTGACAGGGCCGAGGGGCAGCGACGCCGTCTCGAGCCATCCGACGGAGATACGGCGGCTGTCGGCCGAAAATCCTTCGAGCAAGCCGTTCTGTATCACGATCGAGAGGCCGAACGTGACCAGCAACGGCGGCAGAATGTCCGAACCCAGCGTCCGGTTAAGCACCTGCAGCTGAAGCAAGAAACCCATCGCGAACATGATCGGGATGGCTACAAGCGTGGCCACGAACGCGTTGAGCCCGAGCGCCGTGACGAGGGTCAGGATAAGGAAGGCGGCGAGCACGATGAGATCGCCATGAGCCAGATTGACCAACCGCATGACGCCGAAGACCAGCGATAGCCCGGCAGCGAAGAGCGCATAGAGCCCGCCGAGCAGGACACCCTGGATCAGCGTGTCGACGAGGCTCACCATCCGGGCGCTCCAAAATAGGCGGCGTGAATCGCGTCGCGCGTGAGCCCGGCGGGTGACCCGGAGAGGGTGATCCGGCCCCCCATCATGCAATAGACGCGATCGGCCGCCCGGAGCGCCCGTCCGATGTCCTGCTCGACGATGACCATGGACGCGCCTGTTTCGCGAAGCCGGGGGAAGACCCCATAGATGTCGCGGATGACCACCGGCGCCAGCCCCAAGCTGATCTCGTCGCAGAGAAGAACGCGAGGGTTCGACATGAGGGCGCGCCCGATCGCCGCCATTTGCTGCTGGCCGCCGGAGAGCGCGGCTGGGAAAGCGTTGCGTCGCTCTTTCAGGGCGGGGAACAGCTGGTAGACCGTCTCCAGCGACCACGCTCCCGGGGCCCGCCGGCCGTATTTGCCAATGAGAAGATTCTCTTCGACGGACAGCGAGGGAAACAGTTTTCTCCCCTCGGGCACCATCGCGATGCCGAGCGACATGACCTCGGCCGCTGGCGCCGCGCCGATCGGCCGTCCGTCGAAAAGGATTTGCTCGGCGGGATTGCCGAGCACCCCGGCGATCGACCGCATCAGCGTCGATTTGCCCGCCCCATTGGCGCCGACGATGGCGATGGTCTCGCCCGAGTTCAAAGCCAGGTCGATGCCGAACAAGGCCTGGAAGTCGCCGTAGCGCGCTGTGAGACCCTTGACCTCCAGGAGCGCCATCAGACATCGATCCCGACGTAGACTTCACGGACCTCGCGCGAGGCCATGATCGCCTCTGGCTTGCCTACGCCGATGACCCTGCCAAAATTGAGCACCAGCAAACGGTCTACGACGGCGTTCAGCGCGTGCAGAACGTGCTCGATCCAGATGATGGAGACGCCTCGTCGCCGCAGGCCGCGGATCGTCTCGACGAGGGAATGACACTCGGCCTCGGTGAGGCCGCCGGCGATTTCATCGAGAAGCAGAAGTTTCGGGTCCGTTGCCAGGGCGCGCGCCAGCTCGAGCCGCTTGCGTTGCAAGAGGCCGAGCGCTCCCGCCAGTTGATTGGCGCGACTGAATAGTCCCGTTTCGACAAGAATCTCGGCGCAGCTGTCGGTGACTTCGCGCTCTCGCTTGCGCGATCCGAACGCTGCGGCCACCAGCAGGTTCTCGAAGACCGTCAGCTGCTCGAACGGCTGCGGGATTTGGAACGTCCGGCCGACCCCACGCTGGCACCGAGTCATCGGCGGCTCGGAAGTCACGTTCCTGCCCGCAAAGCGAATAGCGCCTGCTTCGGGCCGGATTGTCCCGGCAATGAGGTTGAAGAGGGTCGATTTGCCTGCCCCATTCGGGCCGATGACGCCAAGCGCCTCCCCTTCGGGGACCGCGAACGTCACGTCGTCCGTCACCCTCAATGCGCCGAAGCTCTTAGAGACGTTTTGAAGTTCGAGGATCAAAATTCCTTCCCCTGATTCTTGCGGCCGGATGCGCGGATCTTCCGTCGTAAGAGCTGACCATCCTGAAGCTCAGCCCCTCGTCTGCCGGTTCAGACGATCGGCTCCAT
>NZ_JBKQOT010000080.1:0-2643 GCF_052145395.1 Roseiarcus sp. | reverse complement strand
AGCCAGACCCGGACCGTCGCCAACCTCAAACGCCGCCTCGAACGCCTCGGCTACACCGTCACCCTCGAACCAAAGGCCGCGCCCGCATGACCCGGCATCCACGCTGAAGCTATTTTCGTAGCAGCAGCAGCAGGGTTGTGACGGCCTTGGAGATAATGGAATCCTCGCGAGGGGTCCGAGGGCTCCAATCGACGCCCTGATCGCCGGCGACGACGCAAGAAGACCGCTCCCGGAGCGCTCGATCCTTCGAGCTTATCACGACTTCCCGCCGCAGAAGTTCTCTCCACGCGCGAGAGCTGAAGGGCTCACAACTATTCACGGGCTCCAGCCGCGAAAGGCGACTGGCGTGTCACGGCGATTGACGGAGCGTCTATCCGACGGGAGATCGGGACAAGACGAAAAATGACTGATTTATTCACGTGTAACGTTCGCGCCGAAAATAACACATCCAGCCTCATAGGGAGACGTCATGACCGCCGCCGAAACGCTCCTCACGCTAGACACCGCAGTTTCCAAAGCCAAGGATATCGCCGATCGCGTCATGGCCCCCACCGCCGCCGCAAACGAAAAGGCCGGCCGGTTCTCCGAAGACGCGATCGACGCTTTGGGGAAGGCCGGGCTTCTCGGCTTGACGATCCCGGGTCCGCGCCCCTTCGCGTCCATCGTCGCTACCCTCGCCGAAGCCGACGCCTCGGTCGCCATGGTCTACAAGATGCATATCTGCGCCGCCGCGACGATTCTTGCGGCGCGACCCGCGGCTCGGTGGCCGACATCTTGAACGACGTCGGGGCCGGTCCGACCCTGGCCTTCAGCGAGTCCGGCTCGCGCAGCCACTTCTGGGCGCCGGTCTCCAAGGCGCGACGCAACGGCTCGGGCGTCTAACTCTCCGCCAAGAAGTCTTTTGTGACCAGCGCCGGCCACGCCCACAACTATGTCGTCTCTTCGCTAGCGCCGGAAGGCGCGGGGCCGACGGATTCGACGCTCTATCTCGTGCCGCCGGACGCCAAGGGCCTGTCGGTCGCCGGACCCTGGGACGGGCTTGGCATACGCGCCAACGCATCGTCGCCGATGACGCTCGAAAATTGCCTGGTCGATCCCGGCCATTATCGGCGCGACGAGACGGGGATCGCGCCGGCCATGCAAGCCCAGGCGCAGTTCCGGTCCGACCCGCACTGGCGCGACCTGCAGCTGTTCTACGAATATTTCCATGCCGAAACCGGACAGGGCCTCGGAGCCTGCCACCACACCGGACGGACCGGGCTCATCGCAAACCTGCTATTGCGTGACGATTGCGAGGAAGCTGTTTCCGGCCGGCGACGGAGGCTGCGGAGGCTGAAGCCGCGGTTGCGCCAAACATCTGATCGATCCATGATGTTGGATTGCCTTCAGCCTTTGCCGACGCAGAAGTTTCCCCGCGCATCCGTCGCTGGCCGCAGCGAGCGAAACGACACGATCCGCCGTCGGCGGATTTCGCCGTACGAGGTCCTCTACGAACGTCCAATTCGCGCGCCAGCGCGCGTGGCATTCAAGCCGGAAAGGTGACGACGCCCGCCCGCGCCCGCGTCGAAGTCGGCGATCGCGTCAGCACTGTTCTCAGTAGGAGATGCTGGCCGCCCCCAGCGACAAAGCTTCGACCAGCGTAGCCCCACCGACGAGTTTCGCGTTCCCAACGAGATTGTCTTCGGGAAGGTTGCGTTTCTTGAAACACGGGGTGCAGACCCAGACGGTTCCGCCGTTCTCCACGAAGCTGCCGAGCAGATCCTTCATGGGCGCGAACCCTTCCTCGCGAATGTCGTCGGCGTATCCTTTGACGGCGAGGCGGACGCCTTCGGTGCTGAGAAAGACGATCGCCTCCTGGCCGGACACGACGGCGGCGTTCGCCACCACCATCGCCACCGTGGCCTTGTCTGGGTTATCCTTTGCGCAGGTGATGCTGATTACGATCTTGGCCATTGCCTACCCTTTCTTCTTGCGGATGAAGAAATGCGCCGGCTCTCCCGGCTCGATCGCGAGCAGGGAATGGCCGGTGAGCCGGCACCACGCCGGAACGTCAAGAATATTTCCGGCGCTGTAGGCCGCCACGTCCAGGACCTCGCCCGGCTGCATGATTTTCATCGCGCGGTGCATCATCAAGAGCAGTTCGCCGCATTTGGCCTCGCCGGCGTCGAGCAGCCGGTCAGTCGCGATCGCCGCTGTCGCCGGGGACCCGCTCATGGCCCGCGCCCTCGCCGAATATAATACTTCTCGAAGCCGTCGCCTTTGACCCGGTCGATCAGTTCATTGCCGCTCATCCGGCACCAGGAGCTCAGATCCTCCGACGCCGCCGGATCGTCGGTCGTCACCTTCAGGACCTGGCCCGCTGCCAGTGCGCGGACCTGGTTCGCCATCGGCAACAACAATTCGACGCAGGCGCGGCCGATGGCGTCGAAACTCGCCGCCGGCCCCAGCGGGTCCGCGGCGTACGCCGGGACTTTCGTGACGTTCGGCGCGCCCTCCGGGACATCGCTCTCGAGCACGCAGACGCAATGATACGACCCGACCTCGAAGGCGCGATCGATCGCCTTGGTGTTCGGGCGGGCGCAGTGCGCGCCGGCGCCGTCCATGGCGTTGTAGAGGCGTGGCGCCGCGTATTTGCCGGCAGGC
>NZ_JBKQOT010000079.1:0-2791 GCF_052145395.1 Roseiarcus sp. | reverse complement strand
CTCCAATACGCCAACAGCGCGGAAATCAGCCGGATCAACAAGGGCTTGAAGCGCCGAGCAAAACAGAACGTTTTCGGCTTCTATATCGATCCGCGCAGCGGTTATTGGGCAAAGACGGAAGAGGAGGACGCCGAGGTCGATGTGCCGCCGGACGTCGTCAAGCCGGTGCGGATCGTCCCGATCGTCCGGGACCGCAAGAATGCACTCCTCTATCGTTTCAGTAACCCCGGGTCATTCCAAGCCGACACGATCCCGACCGTCCAGCACGCCCTCATGCGCGGCATCGAGGTCGTCTTCCAGCTCGAAGAAGGGGAAGTTCTCGGTGAGCCTCTGCCCGCCCGCGCCGACCGGCGCGCCGTTCTGGTTTACGAGGCCGCGGAGGGCGGCGCCGGCGTGCTGAACAGGCTCGTGGAGGACCCGCTGGCCATCGGGAAGGTCGCTCGCGAGGCCCTGATGCTGATGCACTTCGACAAGGTCGACGAAGCGATCGCGGCGGGCGACGCGAAACTCCTCGTCGACCGTCAGGGCCAAGCGTGTGTCCGCGGCTGCTACAGATGCCTTCTTTCCTACTACAACCAGCCCGATCACGAGGTCATTGATCGAACGAGCGGTGAGGCCAAGCAATTCCTTGTCGACCTCGCCCGCGGGAAGGTAGTCCTTTCCAGCGCGACCGCCGCGACGGCAAGCGAGAGGGGGTGGTTGAACGCCTTCGATGACTCTGGAATTCCGGCGCCGGATCCCAATGGCGTCAGCTTCGCCGGACAGGAGGTGAGGTTCGTCTGGCGCGACCAGTATGTCGGCGCCTGCCCCGGGCCTTTGGCACCCGCTACGCGCGAGGCCGCCGAGGCCAAAGGCTGGACGCTGTTTGAATTGCCGCAAGACCCGGCGCAAGGCTTGCCCGAGGGGATGATCTCGATTCTCAAAGGGTAGTTCGATGACGGTGAACTTCGCGCCTGGCGACCTGGTCCGCGCGCGCGGACGCGAATGGGTCGCGCTTCCGAGCCCCCGCGAAGGCATCCTCGCGCTCCGGCCGCTTTCCGGAAGCGAGAGAGACGCCATCGTCCTCGATCCTTCCCTCGAGATGGAGGCGGTGAAGCCGGCGCGCTTCGATCTGCCCTCCGACGCCGAGCCGACTGTGCAGGCGAAGGCGTCGCTGCTGGCCGACGCCTTGCGCCTTACACTCCGCCGCGGAGCGGGTCCGTTCCGGTCGGCGGCCCAACTGGCCTTCGAGCCGCGCGCGTACCAGCTCGTTCCCCTGTTGATGGCGCTTCGCCTCCAGACGCCCCGCATCCTCATCGCCGACGACGTCGGCATCGGGAAGACGATCGAGGGCGGCCTCATCCTGCGCGAGCTCATGGATCGCGGCGAAGTCGATTCCTTTTCCGTGCTGTGCCCGCCGCATCTCGTCGATCAATGGGTCACCGAGTTGAAGACCCGCTTCGGCATCGAGGCCGCAACGGTCACGGCCGGGGCCGCCGCGCGGCTGGAGCGCGGCTTGCCGCTCGCTCAGACCTTGTTCGACGCCTATCCCTTTACCGTCGTCAGCCTCGACTACATCAAGGCCGACAAGCGTCGCGACGGCTTCGCCAGAAGCTGTTCAGACTTCGTGATCGTGGACGAAGCGCACGCGTGCGTCGGCACGCAAAGGGGCAAGCAGCAGCGTTTCGAGCTTCTCTCCGAACTGGCTCGGAACCCGGAAAGACGCATGGTCCTCCTGACCGCAACCCCGCACTCCGGCGACGAGGAGGCCTTCGGCCGGCTCCTTTCCCTCGTCGACCCCGCCTTCGCCTCGATGAACTTCGACGACGCCAAGTACCGCGAGCAGCTTGCGCGACACTTCGTTCAGCGCCGCCGAATTGATCTGACCTCGGGCGACTGGGACGAGGACCGCGCCTTCCCGAAGCACGATGCGGCGGAATTCTCCTACCACCTGTCGAAGCCTCACCTCGATTTCCAGGAGGCGGCTCTGGGGTATTGCCTCGACCTCGTTGGCCGGTCTGGGTCGGGGCAGCGCGAGCGACGGCTTGCCTATTGGGGAACGTTGGCCCTGATGCGCTGCATCGGCTCCTCGCCGGCGGCGGGCCTGAGCGCGCTACGCAACCGCGTCGCCAACGAAATCGATCGTCTCGAGCCCCAGATCTACGACGAGGACGGCGACGACGAAGACGCCGTCGACATAGAGCCGAGTGCCATCTTCAACGCGGACCCGGCGCTCCAGACGCTGGTGAGGCGCGCCGAGGACCTCCTCCGCCAGCCCGATCCTAAGCTGGGCGCCCTCGTCGACGCGGTCTCTCCCTTGATCGCGAGCGGCGCCAATCCAGTCGTCTTCTGCCGCTATCTGGCGACGGCAGAGTACGTCCGCGACGGCCTGCGCAAAGCCTTCCCGAAACTCAAGGTCGAGGCCGTCACCGGCGTGCTCACGCCCGACGAGCGCCGCGATCGCGTTGCGGACATGGCCCAAGAGGACGAGGACGGCGGACGAGCCCAGCGCATCCTCGTCGCCACCGATTGCCTGTCGGAAGGCATCAACCTCCAGCTGCTCTTTGACGCCGTCCTCCACTACGACCTGTCCTGGAATCCGACGCGGCATCAGCAGCGCGAAGGCCGCGTCGACCGCTTCGGCCAGCCGTCCAAGACCGTCCGAACGCTTATGATGTTCTCCCCCGACAGCGCGATCGACGGCGCTGTGCTGGACGTGATCCTCCGCAAGGCCCTCCAGATCCGGGACCGGACGGGCGTGACGGTCCCCCTTCCCGACGAGCGCGGGCCCGTCACCGATGCCCTCATGGCC
>NZ_JBKQOT010000078.1:0-11649 GCF_052145395.1 Roseiarcus sp. | reverse complement strand
AAACCGACGCAGCGCTGGCCTTCGGCCTGATCGTGACCGTCGACGGCGAATTCGCCGCGCTCGTCGTCATCGTCGCCGCGCCGCCCTCAAGCTGAAAAACGGGACTTCGTCACCGTGCTGCTAGGATCGTATGTGATCCGACGGCGTCATCCGCGACGACCTTCAGATTGTACGCCTGCGCCAGAAAGGAACTCAGCTTGCGGTCAAGGCGAGGGTCGTTCCTGGTCAGGCGAGCAAATTCGCTACGCACGCCCGAGTGCGTTTTCGCGACTTTGTCGGTTCGAGCGACGATCAAAGCCTGCGCCGAATGAAAGGCCGCGAGATACGCTGCCCGGCCTGTTGCCTCGAAAAGGTCGATTCTTGCGACGGCGCGAGCCTCTTCAAGCGATCGGCGGGCCTTTTCTAGGTAAGCGTGCGGCGTATCGGTCACAGGGCGCGCCCATCGCGCTCGATCTCGCGCATCAAAGGATCGAGCGCTTTGCTGGCCTCGGCAGCGAAGGGCAGCGCGTTGATCACGGCGCCCGTCTCAAACAGAATGTCGGTCTCGATTTCGGCCAGACGGCTGCTCTCGGTCCAGAAGCTGTCTGGCTTGGTCAAGAAAACCGCTACGTCGTAGTCGGAGTCCGGTCCTGCGTCTCCCCGCGCCCGCGACCCAAAAAGAACCACGCGCTCAACACATGCGCCGTAGGCCTTGTCGAGCGCGGCGCGCAGGCGAGCGAGGACGGGATCGTTGAGAGCGTCCATCGGCGACCCATACCATAAGCGAGCTCCGATTTCGCTACTCCCTCACATGCCTCAGCGCCGCCGCGGCTGCGAAGGGCGCGGCGGCGATGGCGAAGAGCGAGATGGCGCAAAGCATCAGGAACGGCGTCAAGAACGGCGTCGCGCCGCCGCTCGCCGCCGAGGCCGCCGCGACGCCGAAGATCAGCACCGGAATCGTCAGCGGCAGCACCAGCACCGCCATGAGAAGCCCACCCCGCCGCAGCGATACCGTCAGCGCCGCGCCGATCGCGCCGATCATGGTCAAGGCCGGCGTGCCGGCGGCGAGCGTCGCGACGACGAGCGCGAGCGGCTGAGGCGCCATGCCGAGCATCAGGCCGAAGACGGGCGAAACGACGATCAGCGGCAGCGCGCTCGTCGTCCAGTGGGCGGCGCATTTGATCAGCGCCACCAGCTCCAGCGGCAGCGGGCCGTTGATCATCACGTCGAGCGAACCGTCGTCGTGATCGGCCTGGAAGAGGCGATCGAGACCAAGCAGGGTCGCAAGCAGCGCAGCGATCCACAGGATCGCGGGGCCGAGGCGCGCCAGCAAATTGAGGTCCGGTCCGATTGCGAACGGCATGATCGCGACGAGGATCAGGAAGAACACCGCGCCAACTGAAGCGCCGCCGCCGATGCGCCGCGCGACGCGCCATTCGCGCGCGAAGAGGGCGAAGACGGGGGTCATGGCGCCGCTGCGCTGCGAGCACACACCTGAGTCCGCAGTGCGCGCTCCTCCCCCCATAGCCCGTCGACAGACGGGCGTCCTTCCGGACGCCCTATGGGGGGGGTGGAAAGGGAGGGGGGTGGCACCGTGCCTTTCACCCTAGCGGGGAACCCACCTCGCCTTGGCTGCCGTACTCCGAAGGGTCGGCGCGACCCCCCACCCTGTCCCGCCCCCACAAGGGGGGCGGGGACGCTAACCGCACGCGCCGAGTCTGCGGCGGACTTGGAGGGCGGACGCAACGCGAAGCCTCGGACGACAGTGAGTCCCACCTTCACCCCGCAACCCTCTCCGCCGCGCCGATCCGCAGCTCCCGCGCCCGTGCGAGTCCCAGCGGCGCATGGGTCGCGGCGACCACGATCCCGCCCTCGTCCATGAACGCCTCCGCGATCTCGGCGAAGGCGCCTTGAGCGGCGGCGTCGAGAGCCGTGGTCGGCTCGTCGAGCAGCCACAGCGGCCGTCGGGCGACCAAGAGCCGCGCGAGCGCCGTCCGTCGCTTCTGCCCGGCCGACAGCGCCCGGGCGGGAAAGTCGATCACATGCGCGAGGCCGACCTTCACGAGCGCCGCGCGGCAGGCTTCGCGCCCCGGATCGCCGCCGAGCGCGCCCGCCCAGAAGGCGAGATTCTCGCCGGCGGTGAGCGCCCCCTTCAAGGCGTCGAGGTGGCCGAGATAATGCGCCTCTTCGCCGACCGTTCGCTCGGCGTCGCCCCCGTCGAGGGCGAATCCGCCGGCCGCGAACGGCAAGAAGCCGCAGAGCCCCCTGAGCAGGCTCGATTTTCCGGCCCCGTTCGGCCCGGTGACGATCAGCGCCGACCCCGCTTCCGCCTCGAAGCTCAGCTGCGAAAACAGCCGCCGCCCGCCGCGCTCCATCGCCAGGTCCCACGCCCTGAGACGCATTGATTCTCCATGGAAAGCGCCGTCATGGGTCGCCTCGTTCGACGATAGTTTGTGTAGCGCGGCTTCGGGAAGTTTTCTATAAGCCGCCGACTCTACCCCCCGCATTTTCGGAGCGCCCGCATGGCCAGCCTCGACAGTTTCAAATGCCGCAAGTCGTTGACCGTGGGGGCGAAAACGTACGATTACTTCTCGCTCAAGGCCGCGGAGAAGAACGGCCTGGAAGGCGTCTCGTCGCTGCCGTTCTCGCTGAAAATCGTGCTCGAGAACCTGCTGCGCAACGAGGACGGCCGCAGCGTCACCAAGGAGGATATCGAGGCGGTCGCGGCTTGGCTGCACAACAAGGGCAAAAAAGAACACGAGATCGCCTTCCGGCCGGCGCGCGTGCTGATGCAGGATTTCACCGGGGTGCCCGCGGTCGTCGACCTCGCCGCCATGCGTGACGCCATGACTGCGCTAGGCGGCGACCCGAGCAAGATCAACCCGCTCGTCCCCGTCGACCTCGTGATCGACCACTCGGTCGTGGTCGATTTCGCCGGCACGTCCAAGGCGCTCGGCCAGAACGTGGCGCGCGAATACGAGCAGAACCAGGAGCGCTACCGCTTCCTGAAGTGGGGCCAGCAGGCCTTCTCCAATTTCTCCGTCGTCCCGCCCGGCACCGGCATCTGCCACCAGGTCAACCTGGAATATCTCGCCCAGACGGTGTGGACCTCCAAGGAGAAGAAGGACGGCAAGACCGTCGACATGGCCTATCCGGACACGCTGGTCGGCACCGACAGCCACACCACCATGGTCAACGGCCTCGCCGTACTCGGCTGGGGCGTCGGCGGCATCGAGGCCGAGGCGGCGATGCTCGGCCAGCCTTTGTCGATGCTGCTGCCCGAGGTGATCGGCTTCAAGCTCGATGGGGAATTGCGGGACGGCGTCACCGCGACCGATCTCGTGCTCACCGTCACCCAGATGCTGCGCAAGAAGGGCGTGGTCGGCAAGTTCGTCGAGTTCTACGGCCCTGGCCTCAACGCCATGTCGGTCGCCGACCGCGCGACCCTCGCCAACATGGCGCCCGAGTACGGCGCGACCTGCGGGCTTTTCCCGATCGACGCGCACACGCTCGATTATCTCAAGTCCTCCGGCCGCAAGCCGTCTCGCATCGCCCTCGTCGAGGCCTATGCCAAGGCGCAGGGAACCTTCCGCACCCGCGCCACGCCGGATCCGGTCTTCACCGACACGCTCGAACTCAACCTCGGCGAGGTCGTGCCCTCGCTCGCCGGCCCCAAGCGTCCGCAGGACCGCGTGGAGCTGACCGCGGCCAAGAGCGGCTTCGAGCACGCGATGACGATCGAGTTCAAGCAGCCCGATGCGCTCACCGTGCGTCATAAAGTCGAGGGGACGAACTACGACCTCGGCAACGGCGACGTCGTGATCGCCGCGTTCACGTCGTGCACCAACACCTCGAATCCGAGCGTGATGCTGGCGGCGGGCGTCGTCGCGCGCAACGCGGTCGCGAAGGGCCTGACCGTGAAGCCCTGGGTGAAAACCTCGCTCGCGCCGGGCAGCCAGGTCGTGCAGGACTACCTCAAGGAGGCCGAGCTGCAGAAGCCTCTCGACAAGCTCGGCTTCAACATCGTCGGCTTCGGCTGCACGACCTGCATCGGCAATTCCGGCCCGCTCGCGCCGGAAATCTCCGCCGCGATCTCGAAGCACAATCTGGTCGCGACCTCGGTCTTGTCCGGCAACCGCAACTTCTAGGGCCGAGTCAATCCGGATGTGCGCGCCAACTATCTCGCCTCGCCTCCCCTGGTCGTGGCCTACGCGCTCGCGGGCTCGATGAACGTCGATCTCACCCGCGATTCGCTCGGCAAGGACAAGCAGGGCAAGGACGTCTATCTCGCCGACATCTGGCCGACGACCGAAGAGGTGCATCGGCTCGTCGATTCGGTCATCACGGCGAAAATGTTCAAGACGAAATACGCGAGCGTCTTCGACGGCGACGCCAACTGGCGCAAGGTCAAGGCGCCGGCCGGGCTGACCTATTCCTGGGACATGGGCTCGACCTACGTCCAGAACCCGCCCTACTTCGAGGGCCTGACCCAGACGCCCGTAGCTGTCTCCGACATCGAGAACGCGCGCGTGCTGGCGCTCTTCCTCGATTCGATCACCACCGACCACATCTCGCCGGCGGGTTCGATCAAGGCGGCGAGCCCGGCGGGCCGGTACCTGACTGAGCATCAGGTCCGTCCGGCCGACTTCAACCAGTACGGCACGCGGCGCGGCAACCACGAGGTGATGATGCGCGGTACCTTCGCCAACATCCGCATCAAGAACCAGATGGTGAAGGACGAATCTGGGAACGTGGTCGAGGGCGGCTACACGGTCCATCAGCCGTTTGGCCAGCGTCTCGCCATCTATGACGCGGCGATGAAGTACGAGGCCGAGAAGGTCCCGCTGGTCGTGTTCGCCGGCAAGGAATACGGCACCGGCTCCTCGCGCGACTGGGCGGCCAAGGGCACCAAGCTCCTCGGCGTCCGCGCCGTCATCGCCCAGAGCTTCGAGCGCATCCATCGGTCGAACCTCGTCGGCATGGGCGTGCTGCCGCTCGTGTTCGAGGACGGAACGAGCTGGCAGACGCTCGGCCTCATCGGCGACGAGACGGTGTCAATTCACGGGCTCAGCGACACTCTGAAGCCCCGCCAGACTCTGCACGCCGAGATCAGGCGTTCCAACGGCGATGTCTTCAGCGTGCCGCTGACCTGCCGCATCGACACGCTCGACGAGCTTGAGTACTTCCGCAACGGCGGCATTTTGTCCTACGTGCTGCGGCAGCTCGCGGCGTAGCCCTTGAACCCTCTCCCCGTCTTTGCGGGGAGAGGGCAGGGTGAAGGGCAAGGCGGTTAGCCTCGGCGTACAATCGTGTCGCCGACAGCAGGCCTTTCATGTGATCCCGAAGGCCTGCCGGCGTTCGACCGCCTGCCGCCGCGCTGACGGAGCGCGCGGCCGGTCGGTCCGGAGGTAAGGTAAGGCTTGGAGACGACGAAATTGGAAAAGCCATGCGGTTGTGCGGTCATCGCTCGCCACCACTTTCCAGAGGCCATGGAACGAGGTCGGCCAATTTCGTCGTCGGCGTCTGTTAGCGGTCGGAGCCTTTCCTAGGCTGACGCGAACCCTCTTGCCGCCGTCAGGCAGAGCCGCGTCGGCTCCGATCGCGGGCGGCAGCTCGTCGGTTGAACGTGCGGGGGCGCCCCGCACTTGGCCGCTACGTAGAAACCCTAATTGCGCACCCACGCTGGATGATGTCGAAAACGGGCGCAACGCCGCCGGAGATCACCGGAATCCTCGCACCCTGAGCCAGCCAAAAGTTGGGGACGACCCATGCTTTCGGCGGGCCGGGCCGTGGCGCTGTGTTTGCACCGGCGCGCCCCAGGTTACCCAGTTCGATACAGAACGAACGCGACAGTGGAGATGGCAATGCGCTTTTCAGTCGTTCAGATCGAGGATGGCCCGTGGGTCGTGGTCGACGGGCGGGATCACCGGCGCCGGATCGCAAGCTGCGTCGATGCGGCCGCAGCCGAAATGATCGCCGCGCTCATGAACGGGGACGTCGCGCTGGCGATCGCGCACCGGGACGCCGCGTTCGCGGAGGACGACTGCTGCGCGGCCTGACGCGCGCCGCGCTGCGTCCTCCGGCGCTCAAACGCGGCCGGTGACCGGGATCAGCGCCCCGGTCACGGCGCTCGCTTCGTCGGAGGCCAGGAACAGCATGACGGCGGCGAGCTCGGCCGGCGAGACCCAGCGACTGAAGTCGGCGTTCGGCATCTCCTTGCGATTGAGTGCCGTGTCGATGGTCGAAGGCAGGACCGCGTTCACCGTCACGCCCATGAGCTTCAGCTCCTCCGCGAGGCTTTCGGTCAGCCGGTGCACGGCCGCCTTGCTGGCGGCGTAAGGCCCCATGCCTTCCGCCGCATGAATGGCCGCCTCCGCGCCGACGTTGACGATCCGGCCCGCGCCCGTTTCCAGGAAATGGGGGATGGTCGCCCGGGAGGCGTTCAGCGCCGTCTTCAGGTTCATCGCGAACATGCGCTCCCAGGCGTCGTCGTTCCGCGCGTCCGCGATTTTTTCCCAAGCGAAGCCGCCGGCGATGTTGATGAGCGCGTCGATCCGCCCGAACTTGCGCTTGACCTCTGCCATCGCCCGCTCGGCGCCCTCGGGCGAAGCGAGGTCGATTCCGCCGAGGAGCAACGCCGCCGGCCCGAGCCGGTCGGCGAGGCCGGCCGGCGGCGAAGCAGCGTAGTCGAGCGCCGCCACCGACGCCCCGCTTTGGGACGCCGCTTCCGCCACGGCCGCTCCGAGAGCGCCGAATGCCCCAGTCACCACAATGGTCTTGCCTTTCAACGTCATGCCGCCTCCTCCATTGCAGGCTTTTCTGCATTGAGCCGCTTCAGCGCGGCGGCGCGCTCTTTGGCCGCCTCCGCCGCGCTTGCTTCCTTGACCCGACCGTAGCCCTTGATCGTCTCGGGCAGGCTGAGCAGGCGGACCGCCGCCGAGTGATTGGCTGCGTTGAGCCGCCCCAGCACGTCCTCGACGTCGGCCTCGAACTCGGCGAGGAGCCGACGCTCGAGCTTGCGCTCGTGGCTCGAGCGAAACGGGTCGAGCCATGTGCCGCGCAGGAACCGGAGCTTCGCCATCAGGCGGAAAGCCGTCATCGCCCATGGCCCCGCGTCGCCCTTGCCCATGACGCCGGTCGCGGGATCGGGCCGTGCGAACGGCCAGACGCCAAGATGGACATGCAGCTTGTAGGGGCCCTCGAAGGTTTCGCCGAGCGCGCTTGCGAATTCCGGCGCTGCAAACAGCCGGGCGACTTCCCACTCGTCCTTCACCGCGAGAAGCTTGTGGTAGGACCGCGCGACAGCCGCGGTCAGCGTTTCGCCCAAGGACGCGCTCCGTTCGGCGGCGCGCACCCGCTCGACTTGCGCGCGATAGCGCTCGGCGTCCTTTGCGCCGCGCGATTGCCTGAGATGCGCCGCGCGCCGCTCGATCAGCGCGTCGAGCGAAGGCGGCGGTCCGGGCGCCGGCCGGCTCGGCGCCGCCAGCTTCTCGACCGCGGAGAGGTCATGAGCGGCGCGGCGCCCCCATTCGAAGGCCAGCTTGTTGGCCTCGATCGCGACGCCGTTGAGCTTGATCGCCCGCTCGATCGCAGCGCGGCTGACCGGGATCAGGCCCCGCTGCCAGGCGGCGCCGAGCATGAAGAGGTTCGCTGCGATCGCGTCGCCGAGGAGGTCCTTGGCGAGGCGCTGCGCGTCGAGGACGAGCGCCCGGCGCCCGAGAGCGGACGTCAGACGCTCGATCATTGCCTCGCGGTCGACGCTCCAGTCCGGATTGCGGGCGAATTCGGAGGTCGGAACGAGATCCGCGTCGATCACGGCGCGCGTCGTCGGGTTGAGTTTCGTGAGGCAGTCGTCGCCGGCCGCCACGATCAGGTCGCAGCCGATCAGCGCGTCCGCCTCCCCGGACGCGATCCGGGTCGCATGCAGCGCCTCGGCCTTGCGGGCGATCCGCACATGGGCGGTGACGGCGCCGTATTTCTGGGAAAGGCCTGTCAGGTCGAGGTTGGAGGAGAAAAGCCCGTCGAGATAGGCCGCGACCGCGAGCGTCTGGCTCACTGTGACGACCCCTGAGCCGCCGATGCCGGCGATGAGCACGCTGAAGCGCTCGCCCATGTCCGGTAGCGCCGGCTCGGGAACCGGCGGCAGGGCGCTGGGCGCCGCAGCCTCGGGCTTGCGCAACTTGCCGCCGTGGACGGTGACGAAGCTCGGGCAGAACCCGTCGACGCAGGAGAAATCCTTGTTGCAGCTCGACTGGTTGATCCGGCGCTTGCGGCCCCACTCGGTCTCGAGCGGCTCGATCGCCATGCAGTTGGACACCTTGCCGCAATCGCCGCAGCCCTCGCACACTTCCGGGTGAATGAAGGTGCGGATCGCCGGGTCCGCCCATTTGCCGCGCTTCCGTAAGCGGCGGCGTTCGGTCGCGCAGGGCTGATCGTAGAGGATGACCGAGACGCCCTTGTAGTCGCGGAACTCGCGCTGAACCTCGTCCATTGCGGCGCGATGGCGGATGCTGACCCCGGGCGGCAGCGGAACGCCGACGTAACGTTCCGGATCGTCGACGACGAGCGCCAACTTCTTGACGCCGTCGGCGGCGAGCTCGGCCAGGATCTGCGCCGGCGTCATGCCGCCTTCGATCGGCTGGCCGCCGGTCATCGAGACGAAGCCGTTGTAGAGAATCTTGTAGGTGATCGGCATATCGGCCGCGACCGCCTGGCGGATCGCGAGCACGCCCGAGTGGGCGTAGGTTCCGTCGCCGAGGTTGGCGAACACATGGCCGTCGTTGGTGAAGGGCTGCTGGCCGAGCCACATCGCCCCCTCGCCGCCCATGTGCGAGACGGTGGTCGTCTGCATCGGGTTCACGAACATCGCCATGGTATGGCAGCCGATGCCGGCGAGCGCGCGGCTTCCCTCCGGCACTCGGGTCGAGCGGTTGTGGGGACAGCCGGCGCAAAATCCCGGGCTTCTGACCGGCGCCGGCCGGTTGCTGAGCCTCTTTTCGGGCGCGGCGGAAACGCTCAGGCCGCAACCCGGATCTCGCCGACGCAAAGCCCGGACCAGGGTCTCCGCGACAAGCTCGGGCGACGTCTCGCCGTAATTGGGGATGGCTAGGTCCCCGTGGGCCGGATCGAACACGGGCCCGTCGAAATACTTGGCCACGAGTCGCGGCGCATTCGCCGCGCCGTAAAGAATCGCGCGGATCTGATCCTCGAGGAGCGGTCGTTTCTCCTCGACGATCACGATGAGGTCGAGGCCTTCGGCGAACTCCCGGACGACGGCTGGATCGAGCGGCCACACCAAGCCGACCTTGAGAAGGCGCAGGTCGAGCGCAGCGCCCGTCTCGCCGAGCTTGAGATTGCCGAGCGCCTGCAAAAGGTCCTGCCAGGCCTTGCCCGCCGCGACGACGCCAACCCGAGCGCCGCTCGGATTGGACGCGATCCGGTTGAGCCCATTGGCGCGAGCATAGGCGAGGGCGGCGGGCAGCTTGTGGCCATAGAGCCGCTCCTCCTGCATGGGCGCCGTGTCGATCGTCCGCGCGCCAAAGCCGCCCGGCGGGTTGCTCGGCCGGTCCGGGACGACGATCGGGGCCTGATCGGGGCCGACATAGACCGTGCCGCCGCCCTCGGCGACGTCGGTGACGACCTTCATGCCGACCCAGCAGCCGGAGAAGCGCGACATCGCGATCCCGTGCAGACCGAAGTCGATCAGTTCCTGGGTGTTGGAGGGATAAAGGACCGGCATACCGACCGCGACGAACGACGTGTCGGAGAAATTGACCGCGGTCGACGACTTGGCGCCGTGGTCGTCGCCGGCGAGCGCCAGCGCGCCGCCCAAAGGCGACGTCCCGGTGAAGTTGGCGTGGCGCAGCGCGTCGCCCGACCGATCGACCCCGGGTCCCTTGCCGTACCAGATCCCGAACACCCCATCGACCGTCGCGCCGGGAAAGCTTGGGACATGCTGCGCCCCCCAGATGGCGGTCGCGGCGAGATCCTCGTTGAGCCCCGGGCGGAAGACGATGTTCAGGCGCTGGAGCATCGGCTGGGCGCGCCAGAGTTCGATGTCGTATCGGCCCAAGGGCGAACCGCGATATCCGGATACATAGCCGCCGGTGTTGAGTCCGGCCGCCGCATCGCGCAGGCGTTGCTGGATCGGCAGGCGCACTAGCGCCTGCATGCCGGTCATGTAAAACCAACCCTCGGGCGCGGCCCAGCGATCCTCAAGCGAGGCCTCGGACCGGGCAAGCGCAACGGCCATAGAGCCTCCTCCCGCGTTCGGATGATGTCTGTCGGACGTCCCTCCGCTTCTCGGCGCGCGTTCGCGCCCGGCAAGCCCGAGGGCGCGTCGCCAGCTCCGGCAGGGTAGCGCCGAACGGCCGCGATGTCGAACGCGTCGGCCGAGGAGCGCACGGTTCCCGTCGACGAAAAGCTTTCGTGGCGGGAGCAATCTCTTGACGGAGAAAAGCTTGCTTGCAGTTCGACGTGGTTTCGTGGATATCGCCGGATTGCCCCCATTGCGCAGAAAAGCCGACAGCCAGACAAGCCTCCCCGCAAGCCTTCGAGCGACAGCGGCCGCCGACCCTTGCTGGCTGTGGCCCAAAAGTGCGAAAAGAGAACTCACCGGCGTCGAACCGCGCCGCCCTTCCCCCAGCAGGCCCCTCATGCCGACCTATCGCTCTCGTACTTCGACACACGGCCGCAACATGGCCGGAGCACGCGGCCTATGGCGCGCAACGGGCATGAAGGACGGCGATTTCGGTAAGCCTATCATCGCCATAGCCAATTCCTTCACCCAGTTCGTCCCGGGTCACGTCCATTTGAAGGACCTCGGCCAGCTCGTGGCGCGGGAGGTCGAGGCGGCAGGCGGCGTCGCCAAGGAGTTCAACACCATCGCCATCGACGACGGCATCGCCATGGGCCATGACGGGATGCTCTATTCGCTGCCGTCGCGCGAAGTGATCGCCGACAGCGTCGAATATATGGTCAATGCCCATTGCGCCGACGCGATCGTCTGCATCTCGAACTGCGACAAGATCACCCCCGGCATGCTGATGGCGGCGCTGCGCCTCAACGTCCCGGCCGTATTTGTCTCCGGCGGCCCGATGGAGGCCGGCAAGGTCAAGCTTTCGACCGGCGCCCGCAAGGTAGATCTCATCGACGCGATGGTTGAGTCTTTCCATCGCAGGTAAATGCCGTGCAGAGCAGGCCTGCGTCCGCAGGATCAAGCCCCCAGCTGCGGAGATACATCGTCTGGCCGTCCGGCAGGATGTGGGGGGTGCGTGTGCCAAGGCGGCGGTACGCGTCCAGCCGTGCGGTATCCCCGGGAAAATGGTGGCGGATATCTCCTTCGAGTCCCGCAGACTCCTCGTAGGTCACACAGATCACCGGCAGACCCGTGCACTCGAACACCCGCCCGGGGTCAATGATGTTGAAAAAGGCGATCACGCAGCCCGAGAGGAGGATCACGTTGATGTCCCGACGGCCGAGGGTATGAACGATCCGGAGGATCCCGTCAGTTGCATCCATGCCGCCTACTGTCACGCGGGAGAATGCGCAACCATCTGTTATGAGGTCTTTGCGCATCACGATCCCGGCAAGCGTCGAATGCTCACGGCCGGCATAGCTCTCCGCGTTGCAGAGCGCACGGAGACCTTTTTTCGGGATATGCATAGAAGC
>NZ_JBKQOT010000077.1:0-16036 GCF_052145395.1 Roseiarcus sp. | reverse complement strand
GGTCGAGCCGACGATCAGCGGGTCCGGCGCGCGGACGATCGACAGGTCCTTGTTGGGATAGGGCAGCGACCACAGGAAATGCGTCATGCAATTGAGCCCTCGTGATCCGCGTAACTGGTGACAGACGCCATGGGTCTCTGGTCCTGTTCAAATTGGGTTCGATGAGGCGACGACGCTGACCGTCACGGACGCCCGTTCGGCGCCGCCGTGGCAAGGTCGACGCCGTCCGCCGACGCGAAGGCCTTTTTCGCCTGTTCGAGCCAAGCGTCGTAGGCCTGCTGGCTCACGACATGGAATTCGATCGGCATGAAGGCATGATCGATGCCGCAGATGTTCGAGCATTGGCCATAGAAGACGCCTTCCTGCTCAGCCTTGAACCACGCCTTGTTCAGCCGGCCGGGAACCGCGTCGATCTTCACGCCGAACGAGGGGACGGAGAACGAGTGGATGACGTCCTGCGACACGACGTCGACCTCGACGACCTTTCCGACCGGGACGTAGGCGGCGTTGTCGACCGACAGGAGTCGGATGTCGCCCGGCTTGAGGTCCTTGTCTTCCTTGATGAGCGAATCATAGGAGAAGCCCCCGGCTGCTTTGGGGTAACCATAGTTCCAGTGCCACTGCGAGGCCGTCGCCTTGATTGTGAGGTCGGGCTCGGGGATGACGAGTTGGTCCGTCAGCAGACGGAAGGAGGGAACCGCGATGACGACGAGCACGATCACAGGCAGCACCGTCCACGCGATCTCAAGCGGACCGTTGTGAGTCGTTCGCGAAGGGACCGGATTCGCCTTTTCGTTGAAGCGGAACACGACCACCGCCAGCAGCGCCAGCACAAGCAGCGAAATGCCGACGATGATCGGCATCAGGATCGCGTTGTGCAGCCACTGGATGTCCGTGGCGATGGGACTGTTGGCCGGCAGGAAGCCGACCTGGCCATGCTCCGGCGCCCCGATCAGCGCCGCCCGGCCGGGGCTTGCCGCCGTCATGACGGCGGACGCCACAACCGCCGTGCGAAACGGAATCGATGCGCTTTTCCTCACCAACTGCCTCCCGCATGCCCCTACAACGACGCGTCGCGCGCCTCACACAGACCGATCGCCCACCAGCGTGTTCTTGATTGGGTGCAACAGTACACCGCACAATGGAAGATTGACAACCGGATTGCCAAATTTCGCAAGCGATGGCGGGGCTTTTTTTTGCCGCTCGCCACGGCCCGGCCGTGTACGCGCGGCACGCGGCCTGACTCGGCGTCGTCCGGCGCACGGACGGCAGACGGCCGGCGCCGCTCCCCGGCGTCAGCTCGGCGCCGGCCTCATAAGCGCGGGTCGGCGCGCATTGCTATCCTGAATTCCTGGCAGAAACCACCTGCGTCGATTTTACCGCTGGCGGATGGCGCTGGGTGCGATCTATATCGGGAACGGTTGTCGAACCGCTGACGTTGTCCCATCAAACCGGGCGGCCCGAGGAGTGTCTTCATGGCGTCGAGAGCGGGGGAGGAGTTTCGGCGGCCTGTCACGCTCGCGCTTTCCGGTCTCGCGATCATCGGGTGGCTGCTCGTCGCCTACTTGTGGTCGGAGGCCTCGCGGACGGAGAGCGACATGGCCGACGCCTTGCATGCTGCGGAAAAGGCGCGGGAGGCCCTGGCGGCCGATCTTCAGAACCTGCAGAAGGCCGCCGGAACCGCAGCCGATCTCAAGGTTCAGGCCACCGAGGCGGAGAAGGCGTTGTCCGAGGCGTCGGCCGCGCGCGCCTCGGCGCAAAACGAATTGGCAGACCTCACCAAGCAGATCAACGACGCCAAGCTCGCCATTTCTGGGGCGCAGGAGGAGGCCAGCGCAAAAACGCGCGACCTCCAGTCGGTCGACGCCCGGCTCAAGGAGGAAAGCGACCGGCTCGCCGGTCTGCAAAGCCAGAATCAGGCGCTCGCGGGCGATCAGACCCGGCTGCAGGGCCAGACGGACGCTGCGCGGGCCGCCTTGGCCGACGCACAGAACCAGGACGGCGCTGCGCAAAAGCAATTGGAGACGTTGCAGGGCCAGATCAACGCGGCGACCGCCGAGCTCAATTCCCTCCAGCAGCAGATCCGCGACGCCAAGGCCGCCGCCGATCAGGCGCATTGAGGAGAAGGCCGTGAACCTCCGCAGTAGGCCTTTCGGACGCCGTACGCTCGGATTGCCGAGCGTCGTAAGCGTGTTACAAGTCGCCTGGGGGAGCGCGCCGAAGCCCGAACTTAGGGATCTTGCGCTCGAGAGCGAGGCTTGATGGATGATCGTCCCACAACGAGCGCAGAGGCTGTGCAAGTCGACGTCGAGCGGCGCCCCAGCCCGGCGGAGCTCAAGGCCGCCGTGCTGGCTAAGCTGACCTATTCGGTTGGCAAAATCCCCGAGGTCGCGAGCCCGCGCGACTGGTTTCTCGCCGTCGCCTTCGCCACTCGCGATCTGATCGTCGACCGATGGCTGCGGTCGACTGCCGAGGTGTACGCCGACGGCCGCAAACGCGTTTATTACCTCTCGCTCGAATTCCTGATCGGCCGGTTGCTGTTTGACGCCATGACCAATCTCGGAGTCGCCGAGCCGATGGCGGAGGCGCTGCAGGAACTCGGCGTCAATCTGACCGAGCTCCGGCGGATCGAGCCGGATGCGGCGCTCGGCAACGGCGGCCTTGGCCGTCTCGCCGCCTGTTTCATGGACAGCATGGCGACCCTCCAGATCGCCGCGCACGGCTACGGCATCCGATACGACAATGGCCTGTTCCGGCAGATCATCCGGGGAGGGTGGCAGCAGGAGACTCCCGAAGACTGGCTGACCAACGGCAATCCTTGGGAGTTCGAGCGCCTCGAATACAATTACGCGATTGGCTTCGGCGGCTGGGTCGAGATGGTCCACGGCGACGACGAGCGCACTCGGCACATCTGGCACCCGGCCGAAACGGTCGAGGCGGTTGGCTACGACACCCCGATCGTCGGTTGGCGCGGCAAGCACGTCAACACCCTGCGCCTGTGGTCGGCGCGCGCGCCCGATCCATTCAAGCTCGACGCCTTCAACGCCGGCGACTTCGTCGGCGCTCTTTCGGATGCGGTGCGCGCCGAAGCGATATCCAAGGTGCTCTATCCGAGCGATGCGACGCCGGCCGGCCAGGAACTGCGCCTGAGGCAGGAATACTTCTTCGCCTCCGCCTCCCTGCTCGATCTCGTCCGCCGCCACATCAAGCAGCATGGCGACGTCCGCACGCTTGGCGAGCACGCGGCGATCCAGCTCAACGACACCCATCCGGCCATCGCCGTCGCCGAACTCATGCGCATTCTCGTCGACCTGAACGGCCTCGAATGGGACGAAGCCTGGCCGGTCACACTGGCGACCTTCTCCTACACCAATCATACGCTTCTGCCCGAGGCGCTCGAGAGCTGGCCGGTGCCCCTGATGGAGCGGCTGCTGCCGCGCCACATGCAGATCATTTATCTGATCAACGCTGCTCATCTCGACAACGCGCGCCGTCGCGGCTTTATGGATTCCGGCATGCTCGCGTCGATTTCGCTCATTGACGAGCATGCGGGCCGGCGCGTGCGCATGGGCAACCTCGCCTACATCGGCTCGCACAAGATCAATGGCGTGTCTGGCCTTCACACCGACCTGATGCGCAAAACCGTGTTCCATAACCTCAACACCGTTTATCCCGGCCGCATCGTCAATAAAACGAACGGGATCACGTTTCGCCGCTGGCTGATCGAGTGCAATCCCGGCCTCGCACGGATCATCCGCTCCGCGGTCGGCGAGCGTGCGCTGGACAACGCCGAGGCGCTGAAAGCTTTTGCCGCCTTCGCCGACGATGCGGCCATGCAGGACGCGGTCGCCGCGGCGCGGCGCGCGGCCAAGGTCGCACTCGCCCGCCACGTCGCGGTGCAACTCGGCCAGCGCATCGATCCCGAGTCGATGTTCGACGTCCAGATCAAGCGCATCCACGAATACAAGCGACAGCTTCTCAACATCCTGGAGACGGTCGCGCGCTACAACGCCATCCGCGCCAATCCGACAATCGAATTCGCGCCGAGGGTCAAGATTTTTGCTGGTAAGGCGGCCGCGAGCTACACGCAAGCCAAGCTCATCATCAAGCTCGCCATCGACGTCGCCCGCGTCGTCAACTCCGATCCGACGGTGCGGGGGCTGCTGAAAGTGGTGTTCCTGCCGAATTACAACGTATCGCTCGCCGAGACGATCATTCCGGCGGTCGACCTCTCCGAGCAGATCTCGACGGCCGGGATGGAGGCCTCGGGCACGGGCAATATGAAGATGGCGCTGAACGGCGCGCTGACAATCGGGACGCTCGACGGCGCCAACGTCGAGCTGCGCGACCTGGTCGGAAACGACAATATCTTCATTTTCGGTCTGACCGCATCCGAGGTCGAGGCCGCGCGCGCTCAGGGCATCGACGCGTCGGCGCGCGTCGCCGCCTCGCCGGCGCTGCGGGAGGCGCTCGACGAGATCGCTTCGGGCGTTTTCTCCACCGACGACGCCGGGCGCTATCGCGGCCTGGCCGATACGCTCAGGCATCACGACTATTTCATGTTGTGCGCCGATTTCGACGCCTACTGGGAGACGCAAAAGCGGGTCGACGAGGCTTGGCGGGATCGCGGCCGCTGGATGCGCTCGAGCATCCTCAATACGGCGAACGTCGGCTGGTTCTCGTCCGACCGCACGATCTCTGAATACGCGAAAGAAATTTGGAAAGCGCCATTCAAGCCGTTGAGCTGAAGGGGTGCCGGGAGGGTGAAAATGGAGGTTTGGAGAGCGCGGGACGCCGACGTCGAGGCGATCCATGCGGCGCGTTGCGGCGACCCTTTCGCAGTGCTTGGGCCGCACTTGACGAGCGAGGGGTGGGTCATACGCGTGTTTGCGCCGGATGCGGTGCGGGTGCGCGCACTCACCCGCAAGGGTGAGCTCCTGGCCGACCTGCCTCGGCGCAAGGGCGACTTCTTCGAGGCGCTGATCCCGTCGGCCACTGAGCGGCCCAGTTACCGCGTCGAAGTCGAATCTGTGCATGGTACCTCGTCGTACATCGACTCCTACGCTTTCGGTCCCGCGCTCGGGCCGCTGGACGACTATCTTCTGCGCGAGGGTTCGCACCGGCAGCTCTACCGCCGGCTCGGGGCGCAGCTCACCACGCACGAGGGCGTAGATGGCGTACTGTTCGCGCTCTGGGCGCCCAATGCGATGCGCGCATCGGTAGTCGGCGATTTCAACCACTGGGACGGGCGACGCTGCCAGATGCGCAAGCGCTACGACAGCGGTCTGTGGGAGATCTTCGTTCCCCACATCGGGGCCGGAACCGTCTACAAATACGAGCTTACCGGGCCTGACGGAGTTCTATTGCCGCTGAAGGCTGATCCGTTCGGCTTCGAGGCGGAGCTCAGGCCCTCGACCGCGTCGGTGGTCGCAGACAGCGCCGACTTCGTCTGGACAGACGCTGAATACATGGCCAAGCGCTCCGAGGGCGAGCCGCGTCGCAAACCGATGGCGATCTACGAGGTCCATCTTGGATCGTGGAAGCGGGGTTACGATGGCGGTTTCCTGTCTTACGACGAGCTCGCGCATCAACTCATTCCTTACGTCGCCGACATGGGCTACACCGCCATCGAGCTGATGCCGATCAGCGAGCACCCGCTCGACGAATCCTGGGGCTATCAGCCGATCGGGCTGTTCGCTCCGACTCGGCGCCACGGAGAGCCGGCGGGCTTCGCTCGCTTCGTCGACAAGGCGCACGCCGCCGGCCTCGGCGTGATCCTCGACTGGGCGCCAGCGCATTTCCCGACCGACGAGCACGGGCTCGCGCGCTTCGACGGCACCGCCCTTTACGAACACGCCGATCCGCGCAAGGGCTTCCATCCGGACTGGAACACGGCGATCTACAATTTTGGCCGGCACGAGGTCGCCAACTTCCTCTATTGCAACGCCCTCTATTGGGTCGATCGCTTCCATATCGACGGGCTGCGCGTCGACGCCGTCGCGTCAATGCTCTACCTCGACTATTCGCGCCGCGAGGGCGAGTGGCTGCCCAACGCCGACGGCAGTAGGGAGAACCGCGAGGCGATCGCCTTCCTCCGCCACGCCAACGAACTCGTCTATGGAGGCTTTCCCGGCGCGATCACCATCGCCGAGGAATCGACCGCCTTTCCGGGCGTGTCGGCGCCGACCGATCACGGAGGGCTCGGTTTCGGCTTCAAGTGGAACATGGGCTGGATGAACGACACGCTCGAATACATGTCGCACGATCCAATCTATCGCCGCTGGAGCCACGACAAGATGACGTTCGGGCTCCTCTACGCTTTCAGCGAGAATTTCGTCCTGCCGATCTCCCACGACGAGGTCGTCCACGGCAAAGGCTCAATGGTCTACAAGATGCCCGGCGACGATTGGCAGCGTTTCGCCAACGTTCGCGCCTTCTATGGCTTCATGTGGGGGCACCCGGGCAAAAAGCTCCTGTTCATGGGCCAGGAGTTCGGCCAAACGATGGAGTGGAACTCCGCGGAGTCACTCCCGTGGTGGTTGCTCGACCACTGGCCGCACCAAGGCGTTCAGGCGCTCATCCGCGACCTCAACCACATCTATCGCGAGACGCCGGCGCTTTATTCGCGCGATTGCGAGCCGGAGGGCTTCCGGTGGATCGTCGTCAACGACGACCAACAGTCGGTGCTCGCCTTCCTGCGACGCGGCGCGCAAAGCGACCCGCCGGTGGCGGTGGTGTGCAACTTCACGCCGGAGCCGCGGATAAACTACCGCGTCGGCC
The DNA here is from genome assembly GCF_052145395.1 of Roseiarcus sp. NCBI lineage: Bacteria > Pseudomonadati > Pseudomonadota > Alphaproteobacteria > Hyphomicrobiales > Roseiarcaceae > Roseiarcus > Roseiarcus sp. Next base: position 9,256 of record NZ_JBKQOT010000077.1, on the reverse strand, counting down.
TGCCTTACCAAGGTCACTGGCGCGAGTTGCTCAACAGCGACGCGGCGGTCTACGGCGGATCGAACCTGGGCAACTTCGGCGGCGTCGTCGCCGAGGCGAGACCCTCTCACGGCTTCCCCTGCTCGGCGACGCTGGTTCTGCCGCCGCTCGCCACCCTGTACCTCGTCTTCACGCCGCCAGGCGAAGAGCAGGCCCCAGCCTGAGGAGAATCCTTAAATGCCCAGGACACGCACCGCCAAGGAGATGGGGCTGGCAGCGCCCTACTCCCGTCACGCGATGGCCTACGTCCTTGCCGGGGGACGCGGCAGCCGGCTGATGGAGCTGACCGACCGGCGCGCCAAGCCTGCCGTCTACTTCGCCGGCAAGTCGCGCATCATCGACTTCGCCCTCTCCAACGCGCTCAATTCCGGCATCCGTCGCATCGCCGTGGCGACGCAGTACAAAGCCCACAGTCTCATCCGTCACCTGCAGCGCGGGTGGAACTTTCTCAGGCCGGAACGAAACGAAAGTTTCGACATTCTCCCCGCCTCTCAGCGCGTCAGCGAGACGATGTGGTATCTCGGCACTGCCGACGCGGTCTATCAGAACATCGATATCATCGAGAGCTACAATCCCCAGTTTATGGTCATTCTGGCCGGCGACCACGTCTACAAGATGGACTACGAGAAGATGCTGCAGCAGCACGTCGACTCGGGGGCGGACGTGACGGTCGGGTGCCTCGAAGCCTCACTCGAGGAGGCGAAGGGCTTCGGCGTCATGCATGTCGACGACGACAACACGATCATCGAGTTCCTCGAGAAGCCGAAAAACCCGCCGCATATGCCCGGCAAGCCGGATGTGGCGCTCGCCAGCATGGGCATCTATGTGTTCGAGACGTCGTTCCTGATCGACCTTCTGAAACAGGACGCGGCCGATCCCGGCTCCGCCCACGATTTCGGCAAGGACATCATTCCCTACATCGTCAAGAACGGCAAGGCCGTCGCACACCACTTCTCCCAGTCCTGCGTCCGCTCCACCGAGGAGGCCAAGCACTACTGGCGCGACGTTGGCACCGTGGACGCTTACTGGGAAGCCAACATCGACCTCACCGACGTGGTGCCCGACCTCGACCTCTACGACCGCGCCTGGCCGATCTGGACCTACGGCGAGATCACGCCACCGGCCAAGTTCGTTCACGACGTTGACGGCCGTCGCGGCCTCGCGATCCAGTCGCTGCTTTCCGGGGGATGCATCGTCTCGGGCGCCTCGATCAGCCGGTCGCGGGTCTTCACCGGCGTGCACGTCCCTTCCTACTCCACGATCCACGAGACGGTCATGCTGCCTTACGCGCAGATCGGGCGGCACGTCCGGCTGACCAAGGCGGTGATCGACAGCGAGGTGCACATCCCTGACGGCCTCGTCGTCGGCGAGGATCCGGAACTCGACGCCAAGCGCTTCCGGCGCACGGAGAGCGGCGTCACCCTGATCACCGGCCCGATGATCGAAAAACTTAAGTGATGAGCGGTCTGAAGGTCCTTTCCGTCGCCTCGGAAATTTTCCCGCTGGTCAAGACGGGCGGCCTCGCCGATGTCGCCGGGGCCCTCCCCGGCGCGCTGGTGCGCGAGGACGTGGACATGCGGACGCTGGTCCCCGCCTATCCCGCGGTCAAGCAGAAGCTCGGCGACGCGGAAACCGTGCACGAATACGCCGACCTGTTCGGCGCGCCGGCGCGGGTGATCGCCGGCCGCACCGGTGAGCTCGATATTTTCGCCCTTGAGGCGCCACATCTTTTCGACCGTCCGGGCAATCCCTACCTCGGGCCCGACGGTACGGACTGGCCGGACAATGCGCGTCGCTTCGCCGCGCTGGCGCGGGTCGGGGCCGACATCGGGCTCGGCGAGCTCGAGGCGTTCCGGCCGCATGTGGTTCACGCCCACGATTGGCAGGCCGGTCTCGTTCCGGCCTACCTCCGCTATTCCGGTCGGCCTGCGCCGGGTTCGCTCATCACGATTCACAACCTCGCCTTTCAGGGCCATTTCCCCGCATCCATATTCTGGGAGCTCGGCTTGCCCGACGCGGCGTTCACAGTCGACGGTGTCGAATATTACGGAGGGGTCGGCTACCTGAAGGCAGGATTGGCGCTCGCGGACGTCATTACCACCGTGTCGCCGACCTACGCCCGCGAGATCCAGACGCGCGAGTTCGGCATGGGTCTAGACGGCCTTCTGCGCACGCGCGCGGCGGCGGTATACGGCATCCTCAATGGCATCGACGAGGCGGTCTGGAACCCGTCGACCGATCCGGCGCTGGAACAGACCTACAATCCGCTCCGCATCGACATGCGCGGACGCAACAAGGCCGCGCTGCAAAAGAGGCTCGGACTAGCCCTCAGTGTCGACCGTCCGCTGTTCGCCGTTGTGTCCCGCCTTTCGGGCCAGAAGGGCCTCGACCTGCTGCTGCACGCCCTGCCCCGGATCGTCGACCGAAGGGGACAGCTCGCGCTCTTGGGTTCGGGCGAGCGCTGGCTGGAGTCGGGGTTCGCCGACGCCGCGGCGAGCCGCCCGGGGTCGGTGAGCTGCGTCTTCGGCTACGACGAGAAGCTCGCCCATCTTTTCCAGTCCGGAGCCGATTTCATTTTGCTCCCGTCGCGGTTCGAGCCCTGCGGGCTGACGGAGCTTTACGCGTTGCGCTACGGCGCGACGCCGATCGTCTCGCGCGTCGGAGGGCTCAACGACACGGTGATCGATTCCAACGAGGCGGCGCTTGCGGCTGGCGTGGCGACGGGCGTGCAGTTCGCTCCGCCATCGGTCGAGGCGCTCAGCGACGCGATCGACCGGGCGTTCTCCCTCCACCACGATCCCGCGGCGATGCGGCGCCTGCGGCTCAACGGGATGCGGGCGGACGTATCCTGGCGAGGCCCGGCAAAACGCTACGCCGAGCTTTTTCGCGCCATCGCGCGAACCGCCGCATGAGCAAGGCTGCAGCCAACCTCGGCGTCGTCGCCTCGCCGCGCGGCCTCGAGGCCGCGCTCGATCTGCCAAACGCCGATGGCGTTTCGCTCTGCCTGTTTGACCACGACCGCGAAATTTCCCGGATCCCGATGGCGCGCGGCGCGGACAGGATCTTTCGCGGCTTAGCGCCCGGGCTTTCCGCCGGCGCACGCTACGGCTTTCGGGTTCAGGGCCCGTTCGACCCGGCGCGCGGCCATCGCTTCGACGCATCGAAGTTGCTTGCGGACCCCTACGCCTACGCGTTCGACCGTCCGTTCCGCCTCCATCCCTCGATGTTCACCTTCGGCGAAGATAGCGGTCCGCACGCGCCGAAGGCGATTGCGGGCGCGCCGCCGGCGGGCGAGCCAGGCCGGAAGCGCGTCGCGCCCGAGGCGCTCGTCATTTACGAACTCAACCTGCGCGGCTTCTCCCGCCTGAACCCGGCTGTGCCCGAAGGCGCGCGTGGAACCTTCGCCGGCCTCGCCCATTCCGCGTCGATCGATCATCTCGCTGCGCTCGGCGTGACCGCGGTCGAGATCATGCCGTCGGACGTCTTCGTCGACGAGCGTCACCTGCCGCCGCTCGGGCTCGCCAACGCCTGGGGCTACAACGCGGTCGTGTTCGGCGCGCCGGATCCGCGCCTCGCCCCTGGCGGCTGGGCCGAGGTGCGCGCCGCGACCGACGCCCTGCATGCGGCCGGAATGGAGGCGATTCTCGACGTCGTGTTCAACCATAACGGCGAGAGCGACCAGTTCGGCCCGACGCTGTCGTTCCGCGGTCTCGACAACGCGACGTTTTTCCGTCTCGATCCCTCGAACCCGGCGCTGTACGTCAACGACGCCGGCACCGGCAACTGCATGGCGCTCGACCGCCCGCTCGTCGTCGACATGGCGATCGGCGCACTGAGGCGATGGATGGTTTACGGCGGGATCGACGGGTTCCGCTTCGATCTGGCGACTTCGCTCGGTCGCGGTCCAAACGGCTTCGACCCTCACGCGCTTTTTTTCCAGGCACTGGCTGAAGATCCGGTCGTGAGAGAAGCGCGGCTGATCGCCGAGCCGTGGGATATCGGACCCGGCGGCTACCAACTCGGTCATTTTGGTCCTGCCTGGGCCGAATGGAACGACCGCTTTCGCGACGCGGCGCGGCGCTTCTGGCGCGGAGACGCTGGACTGCGCGGCGAGGTCGCGACCCGGCTCGCCGGCTCGCAGGACGCATTCGGCATCGGCGGCGTCACGCCGTCGAAGAGCGTCAATTTCATCGTCGCCCACGACGGCTTCACCCTCGCCGACCTCGTCGCCTACGAACGCAAGCACAACGAGGCCAACGGCGAGCACAACCGGGACGGCGCGGACGCCAATTATTCCTGGAACCATGGCGTCGAAGGCCCAACCGGCGATCCGGCTGTGCTCGCCGCCCGGACGCGCGATCAGCGCAATCTCCTGACCCTCATGTTCGCCGCGCGCGGAACGCCGATGATGGCGATGGGGTCGGAGCTCGGCTTCAGCCAGGGCGGCAACAACAATGCTTACGCCCAGGACAACGCCTCGACGGCGATTCATTGGCGGAGCGCCGACGCCGCGCTCACCCGGTTCGTCAGCCGCCTTATCCGTATCCGCCGAGTTCATCCCGCTCTCTCGCGCAACGCCTTTCTCACCGGCAAGCCATTCGACGCAAGCGGCCTGCCGGATGTTGAATGGCGCGACGCCGAAGGGCCGATGTCGCAGTCGGGTTGGAACGATCCGGCCGGACCCGTGCTCGTTGCGATCTTCGCCGCGCCGCAGGAGGGCGGCGTCGACCGCGTCGCCGTCGCAATGAATCGCTCCGAGGCGGACGTCGATCTCCGGGTCCCGGCCCCGCGCACGGGCATGCAGTGGCGGAAGATCATCGATACGGAGGTTCCCGACGAGCCCGACCGGCCGCTCGCCGTCGCTGACCGTTGCCGGCTCGCAGCCCGAGGCTGCCTCATTCTCGCCGAGGGCGCCGCGCCTCGCGGACTGCGCGGCGGCCCGCCGAGCGCTGATTCCATCGACGCGCTCGCCAACGCTGTCGGCATTGCCGCCGACTGGTCGGACATCGGCGGAAAGCGAACGATCGTCTCGCCGCAAAGCAAGATTGCGCTCTTGACCGCGCTCGGGCTTGCGGCCTCGAGCGAGACGGACGCGCGCGACAGTCTGAAAAGCGTAATCGACGAGACGCGCCGCCGCCGAGTTCCCCCGTCCCTGCTCATACGGCGGGGCGAGGCGCCCGTCGCGCCCCTGCGTGACGCGGCGGGCGCGTGCGACGCGCGCATCGAGACCGAGGACGGACGCGTGATTGAATGGCGGACCCCGGCAGGCGACGGAGTCCGGCGCGCGCTCGCCGATGGACGGACCGTCGTCGAGCGGATCATCGCCCTGCCCGAACTCTCAGTCGGCCGTCATCGATTCGTCGTCGACGGCGTCGACTGCGCGCTGACAGTGGCGCCGCCCAAGTGCTACCGGCCGGAGGGCGGCCTAAACAAACGGTTCGGCGTCACGGCCCAGCTCTACGCCTTGCGGCGCGGCGGCGATCAGGGAATCGGCGACTTCACGACCCTCGCGCTTGCCGGCGAGCGCGCTGGCGGCGCAGGAGCGGCCTATCTCGGCGTCAGCCCAATGCACATGTTGTTCCCGCGCGACCGCGAGCGGGCGAGCCCGTACTACCCTTCGGATCGGCGCTTCCTCGATCCGATTCTGATCGACGCCTTCGACGCCGAACTGCCGCGCGACGCCGCCGCCGAATCGGCGCTGAAGGCGCTCGCTCCGGCCGCCGCCGCTGCCTCAACAACCCGGCTGGTCGATTATCCGGAGGTCTGGCGGATCAAGCGCACGGCGCTCGGGACGCTTCACGCCGCCTTTGCGCGCGTCGCCGCCGCACAGCCCCGCGAGGCTCTGGTCGCCGACTTTCGCGCCTTCGTCACCCGAGGCGGAGAAACGTTGCGCCGTTTCGCCGCCTTTCAGGCGATCGCGGCGGGAGAGGCGGGGGAAAATTGGCGCCTGTGGTCCGAGGGACTGCGCGAATGGGACCCAAGCGCGCTTGCGGCTGCGATCGACAAGGACCCGGAGGGCTTCGATTTCGCGCTCTTTTGCCAATGGCTCGCCGACCGGCAGCTCGCCCGCGCGGCCGAACGCGCGCGCCAGAGCGGACTCGAGCTCGGCTTCTACCGCGATCTAGCGGTCGGCTCGGCTCCCGATGGCGCCGAGGCCTGGGCGCACGGCGGCGGGCTGACGCGCGGCGCGACCGTCGGGGCGCCTCCCGATCCGTTCTCCGTGCACGGCCAGAACTGGGACCTGCCTGCGCCCAACCCGCTCACCGGCGCGCGCCAGGGCTGGAAGGATCTCAGCGCGCTTTACGCCGCCAACATGCGGCACGCCGGCATGCTGCGCATCGACCACGCGATGGGTCTGCAGCGCCTGTTCCTGATTCCGGAGGGCGCCGCGCCGGCCGACGGCGCATACCTCGCCTATCCGCTCGACGAGCTCGTCGGCCATATCGCGCTCGAAAGCCAGAGGGCGAAGTGCATGGTGATCGGAGAGGACCTGGGCACGGTCGCCGAGGGATTCCGGAGCCGCATGTCCCGGGCCAGCATTTTCGGCATGCGCGTGCTCTGGTTCGAGCGCCGTGGCGCAGATTTCGCCCCGCCGGCCGTGTATCCGCCGCTTTCGGTCGCCTGCGTCGCGACGCACGATCTGGCGACCCTCGCCGGCTGGTGGCGGGGCGCAGACATCGCCGAGTGGCTGTCGCTCGGCCTCATGTCGCTCGGCCAAGCTGGCGAAGCCATCGCGGCTCGGCGGACGGAAAAACGCAGCCTCGTCGGCGCGCTCTTCGCGGCTGGTCTGATGGACGTCGCTCCCGCCGAGGACGCCCCGCTCGACGATAATATGGCTGCGGCGGTCCACGCCTTCATCGGCTCCGCCGGCTCGCTGCTCGCGAGCGCGCAGTGCGACGACCTGGCAGGCGATGCGGTCGCCACCAACCTGCCGGGCACCGACCGCGAACGACCGAACTGGCGCATCAAGACGAGCGGCGACGTCGCGTCTCTCTTCGCCGGGCCTCGCGCCGCCGCAATCCTCGCCGCGCTGGAAAGAGGACGCGGGGGCAAAGGGCGCGCATAGACACGCGATCAAGCGCCGCGCGACGCTAACGGACGCCGCCCGAGCCGGAAGGATCGAGCGGCCGCTCCGCGGTCACAGGCTGATGGAGATCGCCTCTCGACCGCGCGGAGTGTCAACGACCCTCATGTTGACGGGCTGTCCCTCATTGAGGTGGGCGATGCCGGCCGCATTGAGCGCCGAGATATGGACGAAGATGTCCTTGCCGCCATCGTCGACGGCGACGAAGCCAAACCCCTTCGTCTCATTGAACCACTTCACCTTCCCCTCGAGCTGGGTGCCGGCCGAGGGGTCGGGAGGAGCGCGGCGCGGCGTCCGGGGCGCATCAGGCGAACGTCGGGGACGCTCGACGGCGGTCGACATGTCGACCGACATGACCCGAGACACTTGCGGCCCTTTGGCGCCCGCCGTCACCACGACGCGCATCTTCGCGCCGGGCGGAACGGTGTCATGTCCGGCCGAATGCAGCGCAGTCGCGTGCAGGAAGGCGTCGCCCTGCCCGTTCTCCAATTCGACGAACCCGAATCCCTTGTCGTCCTTGAACCACTTCACTGTCGCTTCAACCGTGGGCTGGCTGATTTGAGTCGCAGCGCCGCCGGCGGCGAAAGAATCGTCAACCCCGTTGTCGGGCCTGCCGCGACCACGCGACGGGTCGCGCCTTGTCTCGTACGGCATCGGACCATCGTCGTCGAACCCATGCCTGCGCGGCGTCCAAAAATCTCTACCCTTGTTCATGGCCATCAAACTCTTCGACCGATGCGTTCCCAGAATGAGCCGCCGCGGTCACGGCGACCCTCCGTTCCGCCGCATGGCGGCGGAATCCTGAGGCAGGCGGAGCAGCCTTCCAAGTGTGGCCCGCCAGCCGGCGGCGCAGCTTCGGCCACGACTGATTTTCGGAGCCCGGAAACCGGGAATCGAGTCGAGTACGCCATCAGCGCCGTCGTCAACTGAACCGCGCAACGCAAAGGCGAAACGAGCTGTCGACATGCCGGCGAACGGACTTTGTTCGCACGCAGCCATCGCCAACAAACCCCTTTAGCGCCGCAGGCGACGGACCACCTCGTCCCTATCGGCGTGCCAGGCTTCCTGTGAGCGTTACGCCCACCGACCAACCTGACCCCCTTTCGTCCGAGCGAGAATTCCAAACAGCGTCCGGGCGCGCAATTAGGGAAACTACGTAGGCGCGGCGCGAAGCCTCGGAATGGCCGTGGGAATCCATCGCTTGCGCGGCCGTGGCGGGCTCCCCATATGCGCCCCCATGTTCGAACCACTTCAGCCGCTCCACGCGGCTTTCACCCTCGACGCCGAAAGCGCGTCGCAGGGGCCGGGAACCAAATCCGTCAACGACGCCGCAGCGCTCGACGAATATTCCCGCGTCGTCACCGACGTGGTGGAGCGTGTCGGCCCGAGCGTGGTGCGGATCGACGTCAAGCGCGCCGGCCGCAACGCCGGCTCCGGCTCCGGCGTGATCGTGTCGTCCGACGGGCTCGCGCTCACGAATTCCCATGTCGTGCAGGGCGCGCGGGTCGTTTCGCTCATCACGCTCGAGGGACGCGAGTTGCAGGCTCGCGTGCTCGGCGACGACCCGGACACCGATCTGGCGCTTCTGCGCGTCGAGGCGGACGTGTCGCTGCCTGCGACTCGGCTCGGAGACAGCGCGAAGCTGAGGCGCGGTCAAATCGCCATAGCGATCGGCAACCCGCTCGGCTTCGACGCGACCGTGACGGCCGGCGTCATCTCGGCGCTCGGCCGCTCCCTGCAGTCGCGCACCGGGCGGATGATCGACGACGTGGTCCAGACCGACGCGGCGCTCAATCCGGGCAATTCCGGCGGCCCGCTTGTATCCTCGGCCGGCGAGGTCGTGGGTATCAATACCGCCGTCATCATGGGCGCGCAGGGCATCTGCTTCGCCGTCGCCTCCAACACTGCCAATTTCGTCGCCGGCGAGATCGCCCGCCACGGCCGGGTGCGACGAGCCTATATCGGCGTCAGCGCAGCTTCGGCCGAGATCCCCAGGCGGATCGCGCTCCGGCTCGGCCTCGATCAGGCGACCGGCGCGCGTCTGATGGCCGTCGATCAGGCGGGCCCGGCCGCTCACGCGGGCCTCCTCTCTGGCGACCTGGTCATCGGACTTGACGGCAAGAGGGTGACGAG
>NZ_JBKQOT010000076.1:0-3997 GCF_052145395.1 Roseiarcus sp. | reverse complement strand
ATCGCCAACTTCCGGTCATAGCCGTTGTTGACCATCCAGACGCCGTCGAAGCAGCCGTGGAGTGCGGAGTAGTCGAACGGAATCGTATACCGGGGCCCGCCGGTCTCGCCCTCCACCACGTGCACATACGCCAGGCCGAACGGATTGAGGCCCTTCACGACATGATTGAAAAGGGCCTGCGGATTGCTGTCCCGAGAGTCGCCGGCGGTCGAGACCGGGGAGATCCGGACGCCGAGGCGGCCGGCGCCGATGGCTTGGGCGCAAGCCTTGGCGACCTCGAAGAGCAGCCGCGCGCGATTCTCGATGGAGCCGCCATAGGCGTCGGTGCGATGGTTGGTCGCATCGCGCAGAAAGGCGTCGAGCAGGTAGCCGTGCGCGCCATGCAGCTCCACGCCATCGAAACCGGCCTCGATGGCGCGGGTCGAGGCGTAGCGGAAGTCCTCGACAATAACAGGGATCTCGTCCAGTTCGAGCGCCCGTGGCGCTGACGCGTCGACGAAGCCCTCGTTGGCCACGAAGGTCTTGGTTCTCGCCCGGATCGCGGACGGCCCGACGGGCGCGCGACCGTCCTTCTGGAAGCTTGCGTGAGAGAGGCGGCCGGTATGCCAAAGCTGAACCACGATGGTCCCGCCTTTGGCGTGCACGGCGTCGGTGACGGCTTTCCAGCTCCGGACCTGATCGTCCGTATAGCAGCCCGGCGTATCCGCGTAGCCTTGCGCCTGGGTCGAGATCTGGGTGGCTTCGGCGATGATCAGGCCCGCCGTGGCGCGCTGGGCGTAATATTCAACAGCAAGAGGACCCGGGACCAGACCCGGACCGGCGCGATTTCTCGTGAGCGGCGCCATCACGATGCGGTTGGCGAGTTTCAACGCGCCGGCTTCAGTGGGTTCGAAAAGAGCCCGGGCCGCGCGGGTCTCGTAAGATCTCTTCATCGTCTGTCTCCTCGATCAATGATCGCTGCGGCTGATATCGCCGGTCACCGCGGACGGCGTTTTGCATGCGCCGCCCGGTCCGGAACCCGCTCGCGATCGCAATGCGTCATGCTCAAGAGCTTCGGAAACTGGCTGTTTGATAGCCTCGGAAACTACTCACCCCAACCCGAATTAAGGCGATGACCCTTGGCCTTGAGACGGAAAGCGCACCGTCGCAACGGAACTGACAAGGCCGCCGCTGCCGTCTGAGTAGATTCCGACCCTTATCTTTCGCATGTCAAGAGTATGCCGCCGTGGCTCACGACGGCAATGCAGGCTTCGCCCTCGACGCATTTCGTATCGTTCGCGCAATCGATCCTCTATCGCGGCGCGGGGCTCGACGTGGTGTGGCCGGAATTTTTGGCGGTGGCGGGAATCGGCGGCCTCTTCTTCGGCCTTTCGATCATGCGCTTCCGGTCTGTCGCCGCGCAGGGCGCGTGAGCAGACGAGAGCGCTCGACGCGCAAATGCCGACGATGCCCCATCACGTCGGGCGCATGGTCGGATCCGCCGCTTTGAAAGATGTCGTCTCAGAGTCGGCCTTGTGAAAACAGCTCGCGATCACGCGAGGCCGAAGAGGTCCTTTACCCGCTGGCCAAGCCTCGTAGCGAGAGTCTCGCCGGGCTTGTCTCGATCGGCAAACTCTTCCAGCCGCGCTTTTCCGACTGCCACCCGCCGCGCGAGGATCTCGCCGAGCTCGGCGGCGATCGCGGGCCTATCCTCGAGGATCGGCGCGAGATCGATCTTGGCGATTTCGTAGACCGTCGCCTTGGTCAGCGCCCGGATGGTGAACATGGTCGCGGCGCCGGCCAGCAGCCCGGCCTCTCCAAAGCTGTCGCCAGGGGCAAAGCGCATCGCTTCCTCTTCTCCTGTCCCGCTGCTCTGAATGGCGACCAGGACGCCGGAGCTCAGGATGAAGAGAGCTTGAGCGACGCTGCCCTGCTTGACGAGCACATCGCCGGCCCTGTGGGTTCTCCGCTTCATCTTTGGCGCGAGATGGACGCGCTCGTCCTCCGAAAGCGGGGCGAAGATCGCAAGGTGATCGAGCAGGCGCCGCGGCATATCTGTAGCTTCTGGCCGCGTGACGCGCGGCGCAAGCGTCGCGGGGCTCCCGACGGCGGCGCCAGGCGGATGCCCGCCGATTTGCAGTGCCGGAATACGAGATCAAAGAGTTCGGTCTGCGCATCGGGTCCCTGGTCGATGTTCGAAACGAAAAACTGAATCTCATATTCCATGGCGACGGCGTCGAGGCTTCGAACGGCGACGATTGGGGCAGGAGTCCGCAAGATCCGATTGCAGCTCAGTAACGCTGATTGCAGCGCAACGCGGCCGCCGGAGGGCGTGACGGTCGGCTCGAGCCGGACGATGATCGTCAGACCGTGAGCCCTCATGGGCTGGCTCGCGTTGATCAGCTTTGCCTTCGCTATGATGCTGTTCGGTATGATCGCGAGGTCATTGTCGGGCGTGAGAATATGCGTCGCGCGCCAGTCCGTCTCAACCACGGATCCTTGTATGCCGCCGTCGAGGATGATCCAGTCGCCGGGATGATAGGGTTTCGCGAGATTGAGGACGACGCCTGAGAAGACGTCGCCCAGGGTGTTTTGAAGGGCGAGGCCCAGAATAATGGCGATAACGCCTGAGGCCGCCAGCAGGCCGCCGACCGGCATATCGAAGACGTTGGCGACGATGGCAAGGCCAGCGGCGACATAAATGACGCCGACGAAGAGATCCTGCAGGAAGCGCGTCTCACGGGGCTGTCGTTTGAAGACGAGAACGGCACGGCAGAAGCCGGCAAACAGCCAGGACGCCGCAAGCCACCAGACAATCTTGAAGACGCTGGTCACGAAAAATGCAAAGACAGGACCCTCTCTTGGCGTTGGCTCGGATGGCAAGACCCCTGCAGCCAGCAGCATCAAGGTGAAGCCGCCGAAAGAGGCGAGTTGGCAGAGGAAGCGGGCTACAGGGTTTTCGCGAAAAGCGAGCCGCGTCACGAGAAAGCCTGTGACAAGAAAGACGCCGGCAAGAGCCAACGCGATCGGGGGCTGCGAGATGAAGCCGACAAACTCTGCGGTCATGCGCGGCCAATCTCGCCGTCACGGACCCCGAACATGCGTTGCGCAGGGTCCAAAGAGGCGTCGCCGCAGCCGGGTTGCATCCGGTCAGCAGCCGATATGCAGGGAAAACTCACTCCGCCTGCCCCGGTCGTCGGGGCGAAAGGCCGCCGGTTGCGACTGATCGCCTTGGCCGCCCCCCGAAATTTTGGCTCCGATCAGATCAGACCGATGGCTGTCGCCATGAGACAAGCGAAAACCCCGGAAGATGATTTTGTCCTTGAGCCGCGTCCAGTTCATTTCGATTCGAGTCCACTTCATGAACACCTCCTGCGCCATGGCCAACCCCATTGAGCCGAGATGGACTGCCGAAGGCAAGAATCGGAATTTACTCGCTCGAGGGCGAGAGACAGAGCCGCTACGCGGAAGCTATCAGCCGCAAGCCCGCACAATCTCCGCATGTCGGTCCGGAGTCATGGTCTTGGCTAGCGCCGCGGTGTCCCCCGAGCGCACTGCGTTGCCGATGACGTCGGCGGGGCGCTTCTCACCATTAGGTCCGCGGAGCATTAACCCGTTCTGTCGCGAGGGGGAGTCAGACTCCAGTTCCGGCCAATGGTGATACCCATCCTTCGCAACGTTTGCGAGCACCTGACGGCAGTCGACGCCGCCTATAAGGCGCGTCTCGGGTGTGACAACTATGGTTCTCGCAAAAACCCAATTTCCGAACGAATGAGGCGGCAATTTCTTGCCGCTTTTGTCATCCGTAACCATCTCCGCATTTCCGGCGGTTCCCCGAAACACGTAAAGTTCCGTCATCGGACCCTCCTGCTTTCTATAAAACCTATCGGAGGCGCGCGCGCCGCGAGCGAACGAATCTCAGTCCGCCTTATTTTCAAACCAAGACGCAACCGGCCCTCATTGCGACGCGTCCCATCTCTAGTTCCGGACCTCCGGCAAATCCTCGCCATGCTCGTCG
>NZ_JBKQOT010000075.1:0-2650 GCF_052145395.1 Roseiarcus sp. | reverse complement strand
ATCGGGATAATCCTCGGCGACCGTCAGCGCCGCGTCCTGGAATTCGAAGCCGTGCCCCATGACGACGTTGTAGCCCTGCGCGGCGTAGTCGCGGAACGCCTTCTCGAACGAAGCCGGATTCTGCTGAAGCTCGACATAACTGACCTTGGCGCCGAGCTGCTTCTCCACCTGCTTCAGCGCGTTGTAGGCGATGCGGTTCCAACCCTCGTCGGCGACGCTGCCGGGCACAAGCAGGCCCATCTTGAACTGATCCGCCGCCCTTGCGGGCGTCAGGGCCAACGCGCTCGCGGCGGCGCCGATGATGGCAAGACATTCTCTTCGATCGATCCTCATGACCGCGCTCCTGCTAGCTTATCCATGTTCTTTGATCCCAACCGCCGAGTGAGGTTTGCGCCGGAGCCAGTCCCCGTCAAAGGTTCGCCGCGATAGATCCGCCCCGCGCGATCGGCCTGCCTCTCGACAAAACGATCATTCTGTCGGGGCCGCCGGCTACAAGCCGTTCAGCGTCCTCGCAATCCGTGATCAGCAAGTCGGCGCGCGCGCCGGCCTTGATGCCGTAATCGGCGCCGAGGCCCAACAGTCCGGCGGGAACGTGGGTCGCCATGCCGTAGGCGATTGGGAGTTCGCTCGCGTGCAAGTGGCCGGCGAGCAGCGTCCAGCGCGCAATCTCCAGCATGTCGCCGGAACCCGTCGGGATGAAGGGATCCTGGATGTTGTCGGAAGCGGCGGCGATCTTGACGCCGGCCCGCGCGAGCGGCGCGACGCGGGTCAGCCCGCGCGGCGGCAGCAGGTCCTGTCCGCGTCCCTGGATGTAGAGATTGGCCGCCGGCAATGTGATGACACCGAGGTCAAGTTCGAGGATCTGATCGCGAATACGCTCAAACACGTCGTCCGGAACAGCGCACAGGACCGAGCAGTGGCTGAGCACGACGCGGCCCCGCATGCCGAATTTGCGAACGCGTTCAAACACCAGGTCGAAACGCTGACGTCCGGCGTCCAGGTGCTCGTCCATGTGCAGGTCGATTGGCTTGCCGTGACGGACGGCCGCGGAGAAAATGATGTCGAGATACCGCTCGGGGTCCTCGGCGACGGCGACCGTGCCGCCGAGGGCGTCGGCTTTCAGAGCGGCCGCGTCGATGTTGGCCGCGAGCCAATCGTAATCTTGCCGCGGATGCGGGACCATGAAGGCCACGCATTGCAGCGTCATCCGATCCGCCCATTGCTCGCGCAGGCCGCTCAGAACGTCGACGCCGACGAAACCGGCGTCCTTGTCGACGTTGACGTGGGTGCGGATGGCGGTGGCGCCACGCGTAAGGCAACGCCTCATAGTTGTCTCGGCGCGCGCGGCGAGGTTTCCCGGCGTGACGCCACGGGCGAACGCGGCGAAGGCGTCGCGAGCGCCCTGCAACGTACCCGAAGGATTGGAGGCCAATTTGAGCGTCTGAGTTTTGTCGAGGTGCTGATGCGCGTCGACGAGCGCTGGCGAGACGGTCAGATTGGACAGGTCGAGACGCGGGCAGTCCGACCGCGCCGCAGGAGCGCCGACGGCTTCGATGCGGCCCCCGCCGCCGATCAGGATATCGGTCTTTTCCGCTTCGCCGCGTGCGCCGATGAGCGCAGTCGCGCCCGCCAGGGTATACCCTTTTCGCGCCCGACTGAGATCCCGGATCACGCTGTCCCACTGGCTCAATTGCGCGTCCTACATTCGCCCTCGGCCAGTTAATCACCGACGCCTTGCTTGCACAAATTGATTATCCACAATATCTGCTGCCGCTCTCAGACAAACGTCGAGCTGCCTAAAAAAGATGCCGACGACGGTGTTCGGCGCCAAGAATGCAATCAGGCAAAGCCGAAGGTGCAGAAAAATGGACTCGCCTCGCCCGATTGCAAAACGCCACTCCGACTCGGGCGTCGGAAAAATGGGGCGGGGTCCTCGCGCGTTTGAGCGCCGCCTTTTTGGAATGCGCCGACTCTCGGAGGAATTTACGAGATCCATGGGATTCAGCGTTGAAATCAGCCATGCGTTCATGGCGCGGATCGTCGGAAAGCGACTGAGACCGAGGGGCGCGGTAGTCAACGGGGTTCCTGCCGCCCTCCGCGACCGGCGGCTCTCGGAGACCGCGCCGCGCCTTGGGGCTTGGTCGTGAGACGCTATGATTACCATGCGCCAACTACGCTCGCCGAGGCGGCGCGGCTCCTCACCGAACTCGAAGGCGCGAGCCTGTTTGCCGGCGGCACCGACCTCTCCGTTGAAATCCGCGAAGGTTTGCGGTCCTGCGCTCATGTGATCAACCTCAAACGCATCGGCGGCCTCTCCGAACTGTCTTTCGATCCTGTCGACGGACTGCATATCGGCGCACTCGTCACCGTTCGGGAAATCGAGACCGCTCCTTTTATACGGTTGCACTATCCGGACCTCGCCGCGGCGGCGCGATCGCTGGGCTCGATCCAGGTGCGCAATCGCGCAACTGTCGTGGGTAACATCTGCCGCGCCTCGCCTTCGGCGGACTGTTCGCCGCCGCTTGTCGCCGGCGACGCAACCGTCGTCATCCATGGGATGTCCGGCGAGCGTCGGATTAACATCGAGGCTTTCTTTGTCGGCCCCGGCAAGACAGTTCTAAAGCCTGGCGAGATCGTTACTCGAGTCGAG
>NZ_JBKQOT010000074.1:0-3005 GCF_052145395.1 Roseiarcus sp. | reverse complement strand
ATTCGGTCAAACGATTTTTCGGATGTCCGAGGATTCCCGCTATACCCTGAAGCGGACGTCCTGCCGGCGTACACGGAGATCAAGACGCCGCTCGTCATTTGCGCCGACGACTTTCTCGCAATCGCGCACTATTCCGTGGTTTCGCGTGACTACGGCGGGGTCGACGCCGCTCGTTTCGCGTCGATGGGATTGGTGAATATCGAGCCGGTCATCACGGCGCCTCCCCCGTCTTCTCTCGTCGTCAACGACCCGGCCGTGCGACTGAACGAGCTTATCGCCACCCTGGCGCAACTTTATCGGCTTCCTCTGGACGCGGCCGCGACTCGGGCCGTTCTCGCCGACTTGGGGCGAACGGGAGAAGGAGAGGAAAGCTTGCAGACTTACGCTGCCCAGACGCTGCCTGCGCCCGGGCCTGCCCGCGCAGCGCTCGAGCGCAGGAGCCCGCTGGAAAACGAGCTCATCGACCTTCTGGCGCCGCATTACGGATCCATCGTCCGAGGCCGAAGGCTGGATGTGTTGGAATGGCCGCCCTTCGCGCTTTTGCGCCCGGATTTTCCCGACCGTTTGACCGTCGGACCGATCGACCTGACGGGTCCGGCCCGATTTATCTACTACGGGCCCTATTTTGCGCTTCCCATTGACGTTGGCGGGCCGATCTGGTTCTCGAGGTCAGCGAGTGCCTTTCCGACAACCAGATCGCGATCGACGTGGTTGCCGGAAGCGTGCTGGCGATCCTCAAGGCGAAGCTTCCGCCCCAGGGCGTTTACGGCTGCGAGATTGAATTCGAGATTCGCAATCCGTCCGACCCTGTGGAAATTCGTCTCCAACTCCTGACCGGCGCGATCGAGGGTCTTCTCATGCTTCGCAGCGTCCACCTGAGGCGGATCACGCCTCCTGAAGGCGGTGGGCAGAGGGGGGCCCTATGAGCGCTTTGACGCCGCCTGCTGCGGGAACGCAGACAGTATCGGCGTTTCATCGAGTTGACGGATCGGGCATCGCCTTGCGGACCGCAACATGAATCAAAGAGAGTCCCAGCGGATCTCGGCGACTCCGCATTTCCGCATGAAAGACGGCGTCGCGAGACCGGACGCCGTCGAACTCGGCCCGAGAGGGCTTTCGGACCTCGTTGCAAAACTCCTCGATGAATCCGACGCCGGCGAATTCCGCAGCGCGGAACGGATTCTCGACGCCTTGGAGCGGCAAGGCCGGACGATCGCCGGCTATCCGCGCGTTCGCCCGATCGACTGCGCCCACTTCGTGGACGCGATTAAACTCGTCTTCGACTCCTATCGCCGCGCCTTCGTCACCGCGGAGCCGCGCATTGTCCGGCGCTTCGAGGAAATCCTGGAGGCTTTCGAGAAAACCGACGTCCGCTCGTATCCGTCCGAGCTGATGCGCGCTCGGATGTTGCACGCCGAGGCCCGGCTCCTGCTCAACGATCCCGGCGGCGCTCGCGCTCTTATCCAGCCTTATGCGGACCGCATTTACAAGATCGAGGGGGGGCGCGACGACATTCTGAGGATCATGCGTCTGGATTGCGAGGCCCAGGCGGCGCTGGGGGCGGTCGACGACATCGGGAGGGTCGCTGTCGCGCGGGCGAGGACCGCGGCGCGCCTATGGCCACCGGCGGTCCGCGCGATCGCCTCGACCTTCATCAACTTCATGGGTTTCGATCGTTCCGCGCAGCTCGGCCACGGCGTTTTCGCGTGGCTTCTCATCCGGGTTTCGCGCGTGGCCGCTCGCGCGCGCGTTCCGGGAGGATCGTTTCTGCGCCGCATCTGGCGGTCCGTCGTCTCCTCCGTCGCTGTGTCGGCGGCGGGCCTGTGCCTTTATCTAATGCGGTGGGGAGACCTTCGCTGGACCGAAAGCCAGACGCGCAACCGCGACGTCGTGGTCACACGGGCGATGGGCGGCATCGGCGACCTCTTGATCATGACGGCGGGCCTCAGGGCGCTCTCCAAGCTACGGGTGACCCGCGTGAAGCTGATCGTCGAGCGAAAATTCTTCGACCTGTTTCGCAACAACCCGTATGTCGAGTTGATCGACATCGATGGTCCGCCCGTCGATGTCGTCGATAGCAAGGCCTGGTACAACCTGACCTTGTGCCCGGCCGCCAGATACGAATCGCGACGCAGGCCGTTCGTTCGGAAGGGGCGGGCGGAGTTGTTCGCCGCGAGCATGGGCGTCGGCAGACGTCTCCTCGACGCGTACGGCTGGCATGTCGAGTACGTCCTGGACGAGGGGCAGAACCGGTTCCGCGACGACTTTCTTCGCGACAACGGCCTCGGCTCACGGCCGATCGTCGGCGTTCAGCCGTACGCGCGCGATTCGTACAAGGATCACCAGGAAATCGAACGCTTTGTTTCCGCGCTTGCCGAGCGGTACGATCTTATCGTCTTTCATCACGTTGAGACTAGCTTGGCCTCGAGCCCGGGAATCGCTTCGACCGCGGGACTGGCGCTTGCGGAGTCGATCGCCCTGGTTTCGGCGCTCGACGCGATGGTGTGCGTCGATTCCGCCTTTCTTCATGCGGCGGCCGCCTTCGACGTCCCTGTGATCGCGCTGTTCGGGCCGACCGACGGCGAACTGTTCACCCGGCACCATCGGCAGGCGACGGTGATCAACGCCAACGAAAGTTTCGCCTGCGCTCCTTGCTGGCGCAATGAAGACCTGCCGTGCAGCCTGACCGGAAAGTTCGGGCCTAGCCCGTGCATAGCGGCGATCAGAGTCGAACCCGTTCTCGCCGCCGTCGAGCAGGCGTTGGGCCGAAGCGCGTGAATCTGGAGGGTTATGTGAGGTCGCCGACGCGCAGGTTTATGCGTCACGGAGGGCGACCTCACATAAGATCCCATGGGGAGGTGGATAGCGACCGACGCTTGGGCAGAGTGAGGTTGCGAACCACGCACTCTGGAGACGAGCATGCCAACCGTAGCCGACCAAGCTCAAGCGCCCATCGCTATCCAAACCCATCTTGCCTGCATTTTCACGTCCCTGGAACTGAGCCG
>NZ_JBKQOT010000073.1:0-4480 GCF_052145395.1 Roseiarcus sp. | reverse complement strand
ATAAACCACCGGGGCCGTGCCGCTGGAGAGTCGTGGCCGGCTAAGATGCCGGTACCGGCGGTCAATCGCGCGCGCCGCGCGGCCCGCAGGCGACGCCCGCGGAGGGAGGACGGCTTCTCGTCGAGTTTCTCAAGCGCTCGCCGCTGCATCCAGATGCGCGGAGACGAGGCCCGCCTCGTGGAAACCGTAAAGGGCCGAATGGTGCCAAGGCAGGAGCCGAACCGAGACCTTCAGGAAGCCATGCCTGCAATACCTAACGTCTTCGGCGAACATCAGCTTCGCGTCGGAGGCGGCCAGTCGAGGGGATTTTGGAACGCCCGCTTCGGGCGGACTCCGCGCCTTCGCTGGCGACCCGAGTAGGTCCGCTTCTCCGCCCAATTGAGGCGTCCAAGGCTGCGGTCTGCTACGTCCGCAATACGTCGACTGCGGCCGTTCGTTGCGCACCGAATCTCTCAGCTGAGACCATCGCCGCATCGAGAACTTGCAGCGCCGTCCTCAAACGACCAGCCCACAATTAGGTCCAAAAGTGGTGCTCGCTTTCCTGAAACGAGGTCGAGGAGGAGACCGGTGGCGCAGACTTCCCTGATGTCAATGCTACGTGGCCGCCGAGCCGCGTTTGGCGGCGACGGCGGTCCTCGCGATCGGATGGTGGGTCGGCACCGCCGCGGCTGCGTCCGTGGACACACAGGTTCAAACCGCGGAGGGAACGCTCGCGGGCGCCTGGCAACCGGGATACCGGCTCTTTGAAGGCATTCCTTATGCTGAACCGCCGGTGGGGGAACTACGGTGGCAACCGCCGCAGAGCCCGCATCACTGGACCGGCGTGCGCCCCGCTTTGCAGCCGGGCGACGAGTGCGTGCAGCAGGCAATCTTCTGGCGCCCCGGATCGACGGCGAGTTGGCATGAGGATTGTCTTTACCTCAATGTCTATGCGCCCGCCGCCGAGGCCGGCGCAAAACGGCCGGTGCTCGTCTGGTTTCATGGCGGCGGCTGGGTCAACGGCGCGGGCACCGATGTGCAGCCAGCTTGGCTGACCGCGGAAGGCAATGTCGTCGTGACGGTGAACTACCGGCTCGGCGCTCTCGGCTACCTCGCTCTGCCGGCGCTAGACGCGGAGTCGGCCGACAAGCAGTCAAGCGGACAGTACGGCGATCTCGACAAGATCGAGGCTTTGCGCTGGGTTCAGCGCAATATCGCGGCTTTCGGCGGCGATCCCGAGCGCGTGACGATCGCTGGACAATCGGCCGGCGCAGGGTCCGTGTGTTGGCTGATGGCCTCCCCTGCGGCGAAGGGTCTGTTCCAGCGCGCGGTGATCCAGAGCATCGGCGATTGCGTCAACATCGAACATAAGGAGGCGACGCAGCGTGGCGAGCGCTTCGCGCAGGCGATCGGCTGAAGTGATGCCGCCGAAATGGCGGCATGTATGCGCGGCAAGACGCCGGCGGAGATCATCGAAGCGCAAGTGACGACCGCGCTTTCGTGGCGCCCGGTGCAGGGTGGCGCAGCGCAGCCGGTGCTGGCGCCGGCCGCATTCGCCGCGGGCGATTTCAATCGAGTTCCGGTCATCATCGGCAACACACGGCATGAGACGCGCGCCTTCGTCTACGAAGGGAACGACCTTATGAAACAGCCGGTGACGTCGACCTCCTTCGAGGCGGCGGTGCGCAAGTCGCAGGGAGCCAACGCCGACCGGGTTCTCGCGGAGTATCCGCTCAGCGCCGCGCAGGCGCCTGGGGCCGCGCTCGCCGCGGTACAGACCGACTCCGGCTTCGCTTGCAATTCCGTCCCGGTCGTCGCCGCCCTGGCGAAATGGACTCCGACCTACGCTTACGAGTTCCGCGATGAGACATCGCCGCCGCGTCCCTACATGAACGTGCCGTCCTCATTCCCGGTCGCCGCGGGCCACACGTCGGACGTGCCGTATGTCTGACAGAGCGAGACGACAGTGCCCCTCTCGCCGACGCAGGTGGCGCTGGCGAGGGTCATGCTCGGATACTGGTCGAACCTCGCGGCCAGCGGCGATCCTAACAGCGCCCCATTGCCCGACTGGCCGCGTTACGACGCACAAGCGCCTCGCCGAATCGGCTTCCTGGCGGGCGGTCACACCGAAGAGATTAGCGCTGACGCTTATGCGCAGGAGCATCATTGCGCGCTGTGGGACGCGCTGACCCCAGCGAAGGCGCCGTAGTCACTTTTCGAGTTCCATTCGGACAGGTCACGAGTGGCGAGAAAGCGACGTGGCGAAGTTCGAAGCGCCCGTCGAGCGCATGTGGGAGCGCATGATCGAGTCTCAGGTGCTGCCGATAGAGGCATGCCGAGAGTAGCGTGCAAGATTGAGAGCCCGACCGGTTCGCTTGCGACCTATTCGTCGGAATGAGCTCGCGGCGCTCGGAGAGAGGAAGCCGAGCCGGCCAATCACCGTTTCGTCCCGCGGCCGATGATGGGTGCCGGGATGATCCTGCCCGCTCGGCCGCCAACGCCGTCACCAGAGCCAGAGCCCCCGCCACCCGATTCTGACCCGAGCGCCCGCTGCCACTGACGGCTAGCGAGGTCGCGTTCATCGACGACATGGAGCAGTTCGAAGGTCGGAAGTTTGCGCCGCAGGAAGCTGGCTGGTTGTCGTCACTCAGACACGTGAGATCGGGAACCTGCGGGAGCCAGAGTCGTGAGCGAGACGAATGGGCCGAAGCAGGTGAAATGGCTTCGGCCCGGTCGCCTGAAAAGCGTCCCCTTGCAATGTCGCTAGATACAATGATGGCACCTTACAGGATCGCGGCGCACCCGCTGTGATCTGGCTCACAGCATGAACGCGGCTACAGGCCTCTAGTTGCTCGATTCACTCAAATTGCGGATAGAGCCTTGCCCATTTTACGCGGGCGTCTTGTGTTGTGAAGCGTCAATCTCCGTTAGCGCTTTCAGAATACCACTAGAAAGACGTTCTGTATATCCGTATATGTGCACACCACTAGCCATATGCAAATAGGATATGGCGATTGACACTTAACCAGTTGCTATCATTATGATAATGATGGTTGGCGCATACGAGAGGGCAGCAACGCTATGGTACAGAACGTTTGTGCGTTAAGGCCAACGGACGGCGGACCGTCTCGGAAAAAGAGACTTTTACCTGTTGCCAGCTGGCCCACGCGAGCCACCCCGAAAGCAAATCCGCCAAAGTCTAAATGTTTACAACTGGCTTGCTTATCCGCGACAAAACCACGCATTTTCTTTCCTTGACTACGCTAGTCGAAGTATTACCATGAATCTGCCGCAATAGAACGGCCACGAAAGCTGTGTGCTAGCGAGGAAACCGCAAGCCAAGGAAGGAGAGGCCCGTGGACATGCCTCGTTCACGGGCCTCACTGCTGCACCCGTCGTCCATCGTCCAATCTCCAACTTCATCGCAAAACAAACTGTCGCCCTAAGACTTCTACAATAGTAAGCGTCTCCACCCGGCACCTACATTCAACACCTTAAGCACGTTCCAGATGCATACGATCCATCCAAATGAAGCGCCTCCGTCGCTATAAAGATGTTGCTGATTACGCGGTAACGTCAGCCAGTTTGAGCAAGCGGTAAGGCATAGGGGCGGTCCTCAGCGCAACGAATGCGAGGCGGGGGCATCGTCACGTTAACGAGTTGGGAGTGGGCAAGCGGTTAAACGCCGACCATGTCGACTTCCCGTGACCCTCTGTATCGCCGCCATCGCTTTCCGCCGGAAGTGATCAGCTACGCCGTGTGGCTCTATTTCCGGTTTCCCTTGAGCCTTCGCATGGTCGAGGAAATGCTGGCGGAGCGCGGGATTTGCGTGACCTACGAAACCGTGCGCCGGTGGGGGAAGAAGTTCGGCAAAGCGTTTTCCGATCAGATCCGCAAGCGTGCGCCTGCTCGCGGCGACAAATGGCATATGGATGAGGTCGTCGTCTCGATCGCCGGCGAGCAACACTGGCTTTGGCGGGCAGTCGGGATGGCGTGGGCGGCGCAGGAAACGGCAGCCAAGGTCAAGCGACGTCGTCGAAACCTGGAACAGCGCCAACGGCTTTATCTTCTTCGGCAAGGGCGGCGAGGTGGCAAGCAACCGCCTGGAGGACCAGGAGGTCGCGGTGCACGCGCTGCGCCTGCTGCAGTCCTGCCCGGTCTACGTGAACACGTTGATGCTGCAACGCGTGCTGGCCGCCCGGTCCGGCTCGGCCTGCCGCCGCTCACCCTGCGTGACCCCGGCGCGGCCACACGCCGAGTTTCCAGAGCGTCGTCGGTGACGTCGTCGGCCAGCGGCCAGGAAAGCCCAGCCGCCGCCGCCCGTTTCAGATTGTCCTGGATCGTCGAACGCGCCACGCCAAGACGTCGCCCGATGGCATTGTCAAGGCAAATAAGTATAGGCGATTTTCGGCGTCGAATCCGGCGGAGCGCGCTGTTAATTCGTGAGCAAAAACAGTGGAGCTCCAGTCCGCCCTGATACGCGAGCAGGCAGTATAGATTT
>NZ_JBKQOT010000072.1:0-3329 GCF_052145395.1 Roseiarcus sp. | reverse complement strand
CCCTGAAAGAAGTGCTACGGTCATCGCCGCATACGGCGGCCCACTTCGAAACCCCCGATCGAGTATTCATAGAGCCCCAAGAGCCGCTTTGGCCTTCTCGGCGATATTCTCAGCCCGCACCGTCTCGGCAACCGCTAATGCCTCGGCGAAACAAGCACGAGCCGCAGGGATACGCTTGCTGGCCTTGTGCAGCATTCCCATGTCGAGCAGGCATCGCGCGAGGTGGCCAGGCATATCGATGACCCGGCAGCGGCGAATCCCCTCCTCGAGATACCGTCGCGCTTTCATGCGTGCAAACGGAACATTAGTGAGGACGAAGCCAAGGTTCCTGATGAGAACCTGCGGCGGCGGTTTTTCTGGTGAAGTCGCGATTTGAAGGTAAATCTCTCCCAGGATCATGTAACCGAGCACAGGAAATTGGCGGTTACCCCAAGACTCGATTCGACGGATTGCCTCATGGATCCATTGCACCCCGGCTCCCAAGCGCCCTGAGAGGCTTATAGAGGCTCCATAAAAAACATCTATCAGCATAACCAAAGCGATAAATCCCGCACCGTCGCTTGTCCGCCGAACGTCGTCCAACACGTCAAAGGCCTCTTGAGCGCGTCCCAAAAGTGCGAAGGCACCGCCTTGCGCCGCACGCGCGCAGAGCCTGTCCAGGGGCGCGAGTGCCGTGGCGAGTGCTTGCCGAGCATTGTCGGTGGCTTCAATGTATTGGTCACTATAGAGGTTCGTAATCGCCATCTGCCACAGGCCGAATCCCATCGGGCGAGGATCACCCGTTGCGCGACTCAGGCTGAACAGCTCTAAACAAACCTCACGCGCTTCGGCGAACCGGCTGAAGAAAGTTGCCTCTTACCACCGAAAGTTAAGACATTTTGCTGCGAGCCAAGGGTCCCGAAGCGTGGGGGCGATCGTCGCTACACGACCGGTGAGCGCCCTGATCGTGGCGCGTGTCTCGTTGCCGGCATCCCCCCAGAACAGATGGAAAAACAGTAGCCCCAGGCAGGCGTAGCCGATGCTTTCTGCGTCACCGAGATCCTCCCCGAGAGCCAGAGCTTGTTCCAGGAACTTCTTACCGCTCGGCCCTTGCGCGCTGAAAACGTAGGAATAGCCCAGTTCGAAGAGAAGACGCGAATGGCGGCGCTTGTCGCCAAGGGCTGCAACACGTGGAAGATAACGCTCCGCCAAGGAGATAATGTTATAGAATTGTGCCCTGTAGTAATACAGGCGCGCCAACTTTAGCAGAACGTCCGCCAGAAGTGTGTCATCGGCGCAGAGAGGAGTCAAGTCGATCAAGTCAGTTACGCGGCGAAAACGTCGCTCGGCCTCCTCGAGCGAATAGACTTGTAAACTCTTCGCCCCGGCCAACGCCATATAGCAGACAGTCTTCGCGGCGCGACTGGTCTCATTGTAGTGATCCGCAAGACTGTCCAGGAATTCGTTGAGATTGGCGCTCCCCTGCTCCTCGATTGTATTGGCAACCTTTTCGTGTAGCTCTTGCCGGGCTGGGGTGAGTAGGCGGTTGTAAATGGCATCTTGAACGAGCGCGTGCTTGAAACGGTATCTGTCGCGGTCGGGCTCGGAAACGATGAGATCTTTTCGCTCGAGTGCCGCAAAGTGCTGGATGGCCGTCCCATTGAGTCCAGTTACCTGGCTGACGAGATCGGCAGAAAAGGATGGTCCGACGACCGATGCGGCCTCGAGGACGGAGCGTGAACTCTCATCCAAGCGATCGAAGCGTTCGAGCAGTAGATTCTCGAGTGTTATCGGGAGAGCGGACTCGGCGGCCTCTTCGAACAGAATGTCGGCTCCCGATCTTCGAATCTGCCCACGGTCGATCAGGTAGTTGGTAATTTCTTCGGTGAAGAGCGGATTGCCTTGCGTCTTCGCCACGGTAAGACGCTTGAGCTCGCCCGGCACTGTTGAATTTCCAATGCGCTTTTGCAACAGCTCAACCGTACTCTCGTCGGATAAGCGTGCCAGCATCAAGGTAACGACACCAGGAAGGTCTGCCCATGGCGGACGATAATGCGGCCGACAGGCCGTAACTATCAGCAAAGGAAGCTCGCGATCGGACTCAGCGATCCGCAAAAGCCAGTCCTGCGAGGCCGTGTCGGCCCAGTGGAGATCCTCAATGAACATGACCACCGGGGATCGACGGCAGCGTTCGCGGAGCAAGTCGGAAAGCACGTTTCGCGTACGGATTCCAACTACCTCGGAGGGGAGGCGTTGAACCGTACTATCATCGCCGACCTGTCCCAAAAGGTTCTGGAGGTAGGGCAGCGTCTCTTCAGTATCGAGTCCGAGCGCCGCCAATCCCTGACCCAGTTTGTCCCGAGCTACTCCAGAGGCATCGTGGTCGCTGATGCGGAAGGTCGTTCGGACCATGGAAATGAAGGGCTTAAAAGCGACTGCTTGACCGCCGGGAGTGCAATTACCCTGTAGGAGAAAGGCCTGGTCGCCCAGCGCCTGTCAGAACTCAAACAACAACCGCGATTTCCCGATACCTGGGTCTCCAACCAGATTGACAATCCGGAGACTGCCTGAGCGCGCCTCTCCCCAGCACTGCTCGAGTCGTTGTATCTCTTGCGCTCGGCCCACCAGCGGAGTGAGGCCACGGTGCACCGCCACGTCGAAGCGCGACAACTCGCCCTTCATGCGGCCAAGCTCGAACACGCGCTGCGTGACGGACTTTCCCTTGATCGAACGCTCGCCGATGAATTTGGTCTCGAAGTGCCCTTCAACGAGCGCCTCCATGGCCGAACTTATGAGGATCGAACCGGGCTCGGCTTCGGATTGAAGTCGGGCGGCGAGGTTGACGGTATCGCCTATAGCGGTGAACTCGACGCGCAGATCGTCGCCAACTTTTCCGACAACCAGCGGCCCGGTGTGAATGCCGATCCGATACTTCGGTCGGAGCCCGAACTCTCGCTGGAGGTCATCCTCTAGCGCGAGCATGCGGGACTGAATGTCTAGGGCGGCCTTGCAGGCTTCGAGCGGGGCGCTTTCATTAGCTATCGGCACGCCGAACAAGGCCATGAGGCCGTCACCTGTAAGCTCCTGAACAGTTCCTTCATGCGCATGAACCGCTTGACTCATTGCCTGCAGCGCTCGTTGGATAAGAAGGTACGTCTTTTCCTCGCCAAGGCGCTCGGCAAGAGGCGTAAAGGCTGCCATGTCGGCAAAAAGTACGGTCGCTTGGCGACGCTGCCCGTTAAGGGCGCGGGAAGGGGTCAAGCCTTTGGGGCTCAAGCCCTTTGGTAAGGACGTGGATGGCGTCTCGTGTACCAAATGCCGCCTCCCCGTATCGTATCTTTCGTCGGAGG
>NZ_JBKQOT010000071.1:0-3447 GCF_052145395.1 Roseiarcus sp. | reverse complement strand
GCAGCTTCTTCGACGTGCTGGCGGTCGAGAGCAACGTGATGTTCGCGATCCTCGCCCTCATCATGCGCGTGGCGGCGCTCAACATCATCTCGGGCCTCATCATGCTGGTGCAGGACAAGGCGCGCGCCATCGCGGTCCTGCGCACGATGGGGGCGACGCGCGGCGCGGTGATGCGCATTTTCCTCATCACCGGCGCGACCATCGGCGTCGTCGGCACCGGCGTCGGCCTCGTGCTCGGCCTGCTCGTCGCCCATAATGTCGAGCCGATCCGCCATTTCCTCGCCTGGCTCACCGGCGAGAACCTGTTTCCATCGGAATTCTATTTCCTGTCGCAGCTGCCCTCGCGGGTCGAGGCGACGGACGTCATCGCGGTCGTCGCGCTCGCGCTCTTCCTATCGATCGCCGCGACCATCTATCCGTCCTGGCGGGCGGCCAAGCTCGATCCGGTGGAGGCGCTGCGCTATGAATGAGGCGGGGTGGTTTCCCGCGCTGGCGCTGGACGGGATCGAGCGCCGCTACGGCCGGGCCGAGACGACAGTCGAGGTCTTGAACGGCGCGTCGCTTGCGCTTTATCCGGGCCAGTCGGTGGCGCTGATCGCCCCCTCGGGGGCAGGCAAGTCGACCCTCCTGCATGTCGCAGGCCTGCTCGAGCGGCCGAACGCGGGCGAAGTGACGGTCGGCGGCGTCGCGGCCTCGACCATGGCGGACGACGAGCGCACCGCGCTGAGGCGCGGCCAGATCGGCTTCGTCTATCAGTTCCATCACCTCCTGCCGGAATTCACGGCGCTCGAGAACCTCGTCCTGCCGCAGATGATCGCGGGTCTTTCCCGGTCGGAAGCTGCAAGCCGCGGGCGAGAACTGCTCGGCTATCTCGGCCTCGCCGCGCGCGAAACCCACCGGCCGGCGGAGCTCTCAGGCGGCGAGCAGCAGCGCGTCGCGATCGCGCGCGCCGTCGCCAACAGCCCGCGGGTGCTGCTCGCCGACGAGCCGACCGGCAATCTCGACCCGAAGACCGCCGATCACGTGTTCGCGACGCTGGCGGCGCTCGTCAAGGCGACCGGCCTCGCCGCCCTGATCGCCACCCACAATATGGACCTCGCCGCCCGCATGGACCGGCGCGTCACCATCCGCGACGGGCGGGTGACGGAGATGGCGTAGGGAGGACTGGAAGCCGACTGTCCGTTTATTGCGGCAGCGTTCCAATTGACTCGAAATTTGCTGGCATGTTAGCTCTTGCCGGTCGCGAACGCCCCGCCGCGCGAGCCGCAACATCAAGCAAGACAGTCAAGAAGACCGCTAGAAGCATCCCCGCGCGAGGGCATCGCTTTGGGAGGAAACCGATGAGCCGCCACGTCTCCATGCTCGCCCTGTGCGCCGCCGGCGCGCTGTTCGCCGGGTCCGCGCACGCGGACACCAGCAAGATGAAAATCGCCTTCTCCAACAATTACGCCGGCAATTCCTGGCGCCAGGCGATGCTGAAGAGCTACGATATTGTCACCCAGCAGGCAGTCAAGGATCACGTGGTCGCCGCGGCGGACGTGTTCACGACTGCCGACAAGGAGGTGCCGACGCAAGCGGCGCAGATCCAGAACCTCATCCTGCAGGGTTATAACGCCATTGTGATCAACGCGGCTTCGCCCGACGCGCTAAACGGTGCGATCAAGCAGGCTTGCGACGCCGGCATCGTCGTCGTCTCCTTCGACGGCATCGTCACCGAGCCCTGCGCCTACCGCGTCGTCGTCGACTTCAAGGACATGGGCAAGCAGGAAGTCGAGCACATGGCCAAGTTCCAACCGAAAGGCGGCAACCTGCTCGAGATCCGCGGCCTCGCCGGCACTTCGATTGACGACGCTATTCACGCTGGCATCGAGGAAGGCGTAAAGGCCCACCCGGATTTCAAGATCGTCTCGTCGGTGACTGGCGACTGGGACCAGACGACCGCGCAGAAGGCGGTCGCGACCGTGCTGCCGTCGCTGCCCCCGATCGTTGGCGTCGTGGACCAGGGCGGCGACGGCTACGGCGCGGCGCAGGCCTTCGCCGCCGCGGGTAAGCCCCGCCCGACCATCATCGAGGGCAACCGCCAGGACGAGCTCGACTGGTGGAAGGAGCAGAAGGAGAAGGACGGCTACGTGACGTGGCCGGCCTCGATCGCGCCGGGCGTCTCGACGCTCGCCTTTTGGGTGGCGCAGCAGGTGCTCGACGGCAACAAGAACATTCCGCACGACTTGCTCGTGCCGTATCTCGCCTTCGACCAGAACGACTTCGAGGCCGAGTTGCCCAAGATCCCGAAAGGCGGCGTCGCGAGCCACGAATATACGCAGGCGGACGCGGTCGCCGCCATCAAGGCGAACATGAAGTAGACTCCCCGACGGGAAGGCGGCGTCGCGCGCTCAGGGATCTAGGATACATGGCGGGCGACGGCGCAGCTCTCGTCGAGTTCACGGGGGTCGAGAAGTCGTACGGCGCCGTCCGAGCGCTGGACGGCGTCGATTTCTCGGTTCGGCAGGGCGAGTGCGTCGGAGTCGTCGGCCACAACGGCGCCGGCAAGTCGACGCTAATGCATGTCCTCAACGGGGCTGTCGCGCCCGACCGCGGCCGCCTCGTGATCTGCGGCGAAGAGCTGCGCGCCTATTCCGCCGCGCGCGCCAAGGCGTTCGGGCTGCGTCCGGTCTACCAGGAGCTCTCGCTGTGCCCGAACCTGACCGTCGCCGAGAACGCGCGGTTCGTCCATCCGTCGATTCGCGGTTTCGGCTGGCGCAGACGCGCCGGGGGGCTCATCCGCGACAAGCTCGACGAGATCTTTCCCCGCCATGGCGTCTCCCCTGACGACCTTGTGCAGGATCTGTCGATCGGACGGCGTCAGATGGTCGAAATCTCGCGCGCCTTCACCGTGTCGGATGATCGGCCGGCGCGCCTCGTCATCCTCGACGAGCCGACCTCTTCGCTCGACACGCACACCGCGAGCCAGCTGCTTGTCTATGTCCGGCGCTCCGTCGGCCAAGGTCTGAGCTGCGTGCTCATCTCGCATATCCTCGGCGAGGTCCTCGAGACCTGCGATCGCATTCTCGTCATGCGCGACGGCAAAGTGGTTGCGGAAGACCGTTCGCGCAATCTCAGCCGTTCGAAGCTGGTCGCCGCAATGGGGGGTGTCGAAGGCGAACCCCCCATTTCAGCCGCTCAGCGCGCCGGCGACAGCGCCGGGCGGATCCGCGTGCGCATTCGCCCCGAGCGGCAGGCGGACGGCCGCGAGCTCACGGCGCACGAAGGCGAGATCGTCGGCCTCGCCGGGCTCGCGGGGCACGGCCAGACCGAGCTCCTGCTGGCCGCGTTCGACGCCGCCTCGCGCCCGCGATCGGGCGAAATGGTCGAGGGGCCGGTCGCCCTTGTCGCCGGCGACCGGGTTTCGGACGGGATCTTCCCGCTATGGTCAATCGCGCGGAATATCGG
>NZ_JBKQOT010000070.1:0-6449 GCF_052145395.1 Roseiarcus sp. | reverse complement strand
CAAACGCTCGCGCGTTGAGGCCGAGCGGCCTTGCGACCGCATTGACTTTTGCGAGATTGCGTCCGGCCAGAATCGGACGCGCGCCCTGGTCGGCCGCCACCTTCGCGATCAGCTTGCCGGTGTAGCCCGGTCGCCCCATAGATCAGGATGGTTCCGTTCAAGGGGTTGATCCTTCGCGGCGTCACTATGCGCCAAGGTTGCCACAACGGCCGTCAGTGGTCAGGACCTTATTCACGGGGGACGGGCCAGTAATATGCGTCCCGGGCGCGGACGGCCGCCATGCGTAGAATCGACGCGACAACTGACCTCGTCAATCTGGATCGAATGGTCCTCGCGATCTCCGAGCGGCTCGGGCGCACTACCGCGGACCGCCTGACAAGTGAGAGTGTAAGTGATCTTTTGGGCGACGGCGCCTGGCGCGAACGCTGCAAACGCGACGGCAGCCGCAATTCCGGAAGCTTTCAAAAAGTAACGCATGCTCCTGCTCCTCGAAGGGTAGACGTGGAGGCACTGCCGGCAATTCAACAATTTGCGGGAAACTGCGCGCGGCGCACAACACCCGAGACACAATGTGCGCTCGGCGCTTCTATCCACTTATCGGGGGGTAGAATAATCTCTCCCAGCGCCGTCGTGCCGCCACAAGCGGGGGCGCTTCAAACCAGCAAATCACATATTCTCTGCTACGGCAAGGTAAATATAAATGAGGCTGAGGCTTTACTCTGGGCTTCGGTGGTCTCAGCTTCTTGGGCTATCGGACTTCGCGCAAGGCCGCTTCGATCGCTGCCCGGCAATCAACGTCCGCTTCACGTCGACTCCAGCCGTCCGGAGTGCGCAAGGAGCGGGCATTCCCGGACGGGCTGGCAAACGCGCCAAATCGACCCGAAGCGGACGACCGGCACGGTGCAAAGATCAAGAGTTCCGGATTTTCCGTAAGTTAGGATCTAAGGGGTTGGGCCCTCACGAGAGAGGTTTTGAGTCTGGGACTAGGACTTGCCCCGCCGAGGACTCCGTGAATGCTCGGAAGGGCAACCAAAGGGCCTCTGTCTCGATTGATGAACTGGGGAGCCGAAGTTCGGCTCCCCACAAGATCATTTTCTATAGAGTCATCTACTTGTAAAAGCCGACGGCGCAGCCTTGGCCGCCGATGCGGGTGACATACGCTTCCTTCGGCACCGGGTCAGTGCCGCCAGGCTTCGGGAAGTTGTAATCGACCGTCGTGAGCGTTCCTTCTTTTGCTGCGTCGTAGACCTTCTGACCCAACGGAGAGCCGTCCTTTTCCTTGAGGGCTCTCACGTCCGTACCCATCATGGCAGGGTTGACATGGGCGGTGAATTTGCCGGTCCCCATTTCGAAACAGTAAACGTAAAGGTCACGATCTCTAAATCCACCATCGGACGTGTTGAATTTGCTGATGGCCGCGGCTTGGTCGGCCTTTAGCTCCATGACCGCCTTTTCCAGCATGGTCTTGGCCTCAGCTGCTGTGCCGGTTTGTTGCGCGACGGCAACGCCGGAAAGCCCAAATCCCAAGCACAGCAGTACCGAAACGAGAGCAATAGCAGAACGCCGATTCATGATCTTCCTCCCTGTGGGTATTCGGAAAGGCTGCCCGCCTCGAAAAACCGTGCACCCTTTGGAGGCGAGCAGATTGAGAGTAGCGCGCCGGCGGCGCCCGGGTCGATCCCTTGTCGTCGGGCCAACCGCCGCGCGTGAGTTCGAGGCTTATGCCTTCGAGGGGCGCCTCCAGGTTGCGGTGGATGTCGTTGCTGAGCGCCTTCAGCGGGGAGACGTAGACGACCTGGGTCGCGTCGGCGAGCGTCCCTGCGAGGCCCTGGCGAACGAGGTCGTCGATCGCGGCGAGAAAGGCGGCCAGCGTCTTGCCCGACCCAGTCGGCGCCGCGATCAGCGTATGCCGCCCGGCCTTGATCGCTGGCCAGGCTTCTGCCTGCGCCGGACTCGGAGTGCGAAAGGCGCGCTGAAACCACGCCGCGACGGCGGGATGGAAAAGCCCGGCGAGGCCGCCATTCTCCCCGCGGCCGTCCGGTCCTTCCCGGGCGGACCCGGCGCCGCCATCGCAAGTTCCTATCGAGGTTCGCAATTCCCTTCACCATTTTGGACGCCGGCGCGAGCGCCGCCGATGTTCGCCCTTTGATATGGCGCTTCAGGCCGAATCTGCGAGGGCCGCCGCCCAAGCCGGGGAGCTGGCGTGAGCCGCGCGGCTCACGGTCAACCTCCCCCTGCCCGCTGCCGGAGGGCCCTGTCGATCTTCTCATCGGTCTTGTATTGGCTGAGGGCGTAAACCGCCCAGATCGCCGCGGGCAGCCACCCGATCAACGTGACCTGGAGAATCAGGCAGACGAGGCCCGAGAGAGGGCGGCCTATGGTGAAAAACGTCAGCCACGGCAAAATCAGTGCGATGATCAAACGCATACCCCAATCCTTTGGCCTCTGATGGATGGACCTCACCGCCGGGGTCGGCCTTCACCGCCGCAGGGAACAGAACGAACGCGGTTATTTCAAGGGAGCGGCCTGGTTCAGGTCTAGACGAAGCCTAGCGGACGCGCGGTCAGTGCGGTTCACCTTGCCGCTATCGCTGACGATCGAGATTTGCGCATCACTGCGCATCCGCCAAGGCCCGCGGCTCGACCAGCAGACCCTGTCGCTCGTAGCGGCCGCGGGTCCTGCTGAAGTGGACCACGACCGCATACCGGGCGCTCTTGGCCTTCGCGCGCCGCGTGAGCAGCGCGTCGCCCGACGGCAGATACTCGAGATCATCGAGGCCGACGCAGCGCAGGCACGCCGGACCGGGATCCTCCATCATCAGGAGATCGCCGCCGCCGCCGCACCGATGGCATTGCCACTCCCTGTTGAGGGGCTGGACAACCACGAGTTCCGGCGCTCGGCTTGCCTTCTCCGCAAGGCGCTCGCGCTTTTTCTCGGAAAGCTCCGGCGACACCCATTGCGTGCGATACGCCGCCTCGATTGCGGCGTTTCCGCTTCGGCTGAAGCGCAGCGTCTGGCGGCGCGGCGTCCGCGCGACATAGTCCGTCGGGCTTGCGAACAGCCCTTTCGCGGTCGCCCAGGACCGGAACAGCCGCATCGCTTCGGAGACCCGTGACAAATTGGCCTGGACAGCTCCCTCCAGGCAATCCACCTGCCCGCGCCGCCAGCGCTCCAGGGCTCCAGGATCAAGCCACCCGATCCCGACAAGGATGTCTATGGCGCTCACAAAGCTCTTGGCGGCAAGCGCCGCTTCAGCGGCCCTGGCGACACGATCGACAAGTTGAACCTTGTTCTTCCGGCTCATTCCACGCCTCGCCATTGCCGGCGGCGCCGTCTCATCCGCCCAGCGCCGCTACATGCTCGAGATCCAGACGGCGCTGCTTTGCGCGCCGCTGGTAGCTGGCCTGGTTCTTGGTGGCGATGAGCGTGTGGGGGCTGCCGCGTCTTTCGGTGGTGAGGTCGAGGTCGCACGTCGCGTGCCGTACGTTTTGCTCGACATGGGTCCTCCGATCCTGGGTCGCCTTCAGGCGCCACTGCTGTTGATCCGGCTGAACCAGGAACGCGCCGAGCGCACGGCAGTCGGCGCATGGGCATTCGAGCGGGTTGGCCCTGGTCCAGTCCCGCGGCGCCTCAAGCGGAAGAGCGATGCGTCTGCGCAAATGGTCGAGAGACGCCTCTAGGAGGCGGGCCGCCGCGGGCCAGGACTTGCTCTCCGCCAGCTTGGCGAGCGCGAGAGCGGCGGGCACAAGCACGTCGTCCGGTCCGTATGTCTTCGGCCAGGCCAGCAGGCGTTCGGTCGCACGCGCTGCGAGCCCCGCATCGATCCGGCTCGTGGCCGTCAGAAGATCGACCACGAAGCCCGGGCTCACCGACCTTGGCCGCATCCAAGGGTCGATCTCTTCCCGCCTGGTCGGGTCGCCCGGCATGGCGTCTATCAAGGCGGCGCCGATACGCGCCAAGTCGTCCATGCCGCCCATCGGCGCCGAAACGGAGCGCAGCAGCAGATCGCCGCAGGCGCTAAGATGGGCCGGTGCGTTACGCCCGACAATCCTGACCAGCAGCTCCGTTGCGCGCGCGGACGGAAGCAGGGCGGCCGCCCGCACGATCGCTGCATTGTCGGACGCAGCGTAATGGCCTTCAGCGGACAGCTCCGAGAGACACTCGTCGATGCGCTTCACATTCCCCAGTCGGACCAGCAAATCGAGCATCCTGCCGGCTTCATCGTCTTTGTCCGAACGCAAGGACGCGCGCGGCCACGAGCTCAGCATGTGCCCCGAAAGCTCATCGGCCTCACGCCAAAGCGACGAGTGGATCGATGGGCTGCTCGACTCCCAGCGCGCCGTAAGATTTTCGAGATACGGCAGCGTCGTGCGGAGTCCGGCCTGATTCAGCACCGCGAGCCTGCGCGCGCCGGGCCACAACACGAAGCCTGCGCGGCGATAGGTGCGCTCGAAGGACGCGCCTTCGTTGCCCGTCGCCTCGTGAAAATGCTCCTCGTCCGGCGCAAGGTCCTCGAAGGCGTCGGGTGGGCACAGTTCGTCCTCGGAAAATGGAAAATCGTCGAACTTGGCCTCGCCGCCGTCGGGACGCCGCCACTCGGACAGGATCAGCGCCCGGTCGAACACCTCGGAGACCTGGAACTCTTCGTGATCTTCGTCCCGACCCCAGCGACGGCCGTAATAGCCGGTATGCTCGGCGCTGCCGCTCTCCTCGATCGACACCAGGGCGAGGTGGAGATCGCAATCCGCCTCCACGGCGGCCTTGACCAGCACGGACGCCACGCCCGCATCGGCGCCCTTGAGCGCGCCGAATGACAGCTCCGCCGGCGTGTAGGCATGTTCCAAGGGCAGGATAAGCTTGTCCGGTTCGTCCTCCACGCTCGCCCAGCTCCGCAGCGCCTCCGCCACCCGCGCCTGCTCGACGCGATAATCGGGCGCCTCCGGCGGGCGGCTTTTGTCGACGAAACGCAAATTATAGACGAGGTTAATACGAAATCCCGTCGTAACCGGCCGCACTTTGTGCACGCAGTCGGCATAGAAACCCGCAAAGCCGATCTCCGACGGCTCCTGCGGATGCAGGTCGAGCGCCACCTCCCGTCCGGCATGCCTTACGACCAATCCGCCGCCTCCATGGGTCGAGGGCAGCACGAGCACCATCGTCGCGAACATGCCGGGGACCTTCTCGGTGTCCCGGTGGTCGACGAAGAAGCTGCCGGCATCGTAGACCAGAAGCTTGTAGAAGTCCGCCGCAAGCGGCGCGCTGACGCCGAGTCCGAGGGCCAAGTCCGCGACGAGGTCACCCAAAGTCTTCTCCCAGTGACGCCCTCCGATCCGGACTCTGGCGGAATCGACCTGCCAGGTTCTCCGGACTTCGCGATCGACCACCGTCTCCTCGCCCCGGCCATACGGGGCCGCCTCGGCAATTGCGACGAGCCTCTCGGCTTGAGCGGACAAGATCGGAAAGGCGATCCTGCCAACCCCATCGACATCGATTGTGGGCATGAAGACCTCTCGAATTCCGCCGACGCGGAAATCCCCTGGCCGCTCAACCGAGCGTAGGCTGTCAAGCAACTTGGCGCCGATCGATGACATGGCTACTCCCTGCTGGACGGCGTTTGACGAGCAAGCGCTCGGCCGTCAACCGAAGATAGCAAGCGAACGCCTGCGGGAGAAATCCCGGTCATGCGGCACAAGAGCGGCCGCGCCGATCGCCAATGCGCTTGCCGCATGAACGGTATCCGCCAGCCTAAGGACACCCGCCGGAACAATTGAATCGATTGTTCGGTTTGCGCGCTTGGGTGATTTGGCTTGGTGGGGGGATTCCGAGGTTTGTCGGAGGGCGTTATGCCTTTGGGGATGATCGATACGCAAGCGATTCGCCGCCGCTGGAACGACGTCGGCTCGAAGCTCGACGAGCGGCGGCGACGATTGTTCGCGGCGGGGGAGGTTCGCGCGGCCGGGCGGGGAGGCCTGGAGGCCGTCGCGAAGATCGCCGGTTACGTGCGCTCGACGCTCGGGCGTGGCTTGAAGCAACTCGATGGCGCGCCGTTTCCGGCGGGCCGCGTTCGTCAGCCTGGCGGCGGTCGCCGATCTCTGGCGAGCCAAGACGCGACGCTGATCGAGGATTTGCGGTGCATCGTGGAGCCTGCGACGCTCGGCGATCCGGTGCGTCCGCTCCCTCCGTGCCAATGATGATGAGACAAACGCCCCCCTGGAGTTTACCCTTGAGGGCTGAGGTCACATCCTCCCATGGTCATGCCCTCATCCCCTTCGAAAAGACTCTTGCCGATGGCTCCGCAACAGAGGGCGGCCGTAGGCCGCGCGTGTGTGCCTGGCATGGGCACTGGATTGGAGGTGAAAGTCCTTCGCGGGGCGAGATGGTAGCAACCGCGAGCCAGAGGCAACTGCACGCAGTCGTCGCCGTCGTGAGACGCCGGCCCTGGCGCCGTG
>NZ_JBKQOT010000069.1:0-24416 GCF_052145395.1 Roseiarcus sp. | reverse complement strand
TGCGGCGATAGCGCGGCTTTACTCCGCTATCCCGATCGTCTAGGCCATTTCCGCAATAAGCCCCGGCATCAGCATATTGTTTGGCGCCGGGGTTTCCTGCTTTTCAAGCAAGGACGGAGGGCAAACGACGGTGGCCAATGTCGTGGTGGTCGGCGCCCAGTGGGGCGACGAAGGCAAAGGTAAGATCGTGGACTGGCTGTCGATCGGCGCAGACGTGGTCGTCCGCTTCCAGGGGGGCCACAACGCCGGCCATACGCTGGTGATCGACGGCAAGGTGTTCAAGCTCGCGCTCCTGCCTTCCGGCATCGTCCGCCCGGGCAAGCTGTCGATCATCGGCAACGGCGTGGTCCTCGACCCGTATCACCTCGTCGACGAGATCGAGAAGATCCGCGGCCAGGGCGTTACCGTGACGCCGGGCAATCTCAAGATCGCCGAAAATGTCCCGCTGATCCTGTCGCTGCACCGCGAACTCGACGCGCACCGCGAATCGGCCTCTGCTCGCGGCACCAAGATCGGTACGACCAAGCGCGGCATCGGCCCGGCCTACGAGGACAAGGTCGCCCGCCGCGCCATCCGGCTTATGGACCTCGCCGAACCGGACGCGCTCGACGACAAGATCGAGCGCCTGCTCGCCCATCACGACCCGCTCTGTCGCGGCCTCGGGCTGCCCGCGCCGAGCGCCGCAGCCCTTCGCGACGAGCTCCTAGCCGTCGCGCCGAAAATCCTGCCTTTCATGGCGCCAACCTTCGATCTGCTCGACCGTGAGCGGCGGGCCGGCAAGCGCATCCTGTTCGAGGGCGCGCAGGGCGCGCTGCTCGACGTCGACCACGGCACTTATCCCTTCGTGACCTCGTCGAATACGGTCGCCGCCAATGCCGCGACCGGATCCGGCATGGGCCCAGGCGCGATCGGCTACGTGCTCGGCATCGCCAAGGCCTATGTCACCCGTGT
Organism: Roseiarcus sp.; assembly: GCF_052145395.1. Lineage (NCBI taxonomy): Bacteria > Pseudomonadati > Pseudomonadota > Alphaproteobacteria > Hyphomicrobiales > Roseiarcaceae > Roseiarcus > Roseiarcus sp. The sequence continues at coordinate 23,465 of NZ_JBKQOT010000069.1, read as the reverse complement.
CGGCGCGGGACCGTTCCCGACCGAGCAGGACAACGACATCGGCCGGCTGATCGGCCAGCGCGGCGCCGAATTCGGCACCAACACCGGGCGGCCGCGCCGCTGCGGCTGGTTCGACGCCGTGCTCGCGCGGCAGACCGCGCGGACCAGCGGCATCGACGGCATCGCGTTGACGAAACTTGACATCCTGGACGGCTTCGAGGAGATCAAGGTCGCAACCGGCTACCGGCTGGACGGCCGGGAGATCGATTATCTGCCAGCCTCCCAATCCGCGCAGGCCAGGATCGAGCCCGTCTACGAAACGATCGAGGGGTGGAGGGGCGTCACGAGCAAGGCGCGGTCGTGGGCTGAACTGCCGGCGCAGGCGATAAAGTACGTCCGGCGGATCGAAGAATTGGTTGGCGTTCCCGTCGCGCTCCTGTCTACAAGTCCCGAACGGGACGACACGATTCTCGTCCACGATCCTTTCCAGGATTGACAGCCCGGGGACCCATCGAGCGGATCACGCATGGCTGACTATCAATCGCTGCTGACGCGCGCTGTCGCCAATCTTCCGCCCTCGAGCCCCGCCGCGGCCCGGCAGGCGATTTACGAGCGCGCGCGCAAGGCCCTGGTGACGCAGCTGAGGTCGCTGCGCCCGCCGCTGCCCGAAAGCGACATCACGCGCGAGGAGACCGCGCTGGACAGGGCCATCGCGGCGGTCGAGGCGAAGTTCTCGCCGGCGGAAGCGGCAGAGACGGTTGGCGCCCCACCCGCCGCGGAAGCCGCGCCGCCGACGCCGCCCCCGCCCGCTGCGGCGAAAAGCCAGCCGCCGCTTGCGGGGAAGGCTCAACCGGCGCCCGCGGCGCCTCGCGCCGCCGCACACGCTGCTGCGCCTGCCCGGCCGGCGGCGCCTGCAGAACCCCGCCCCGCCGCCGCCCGACCAGCCACGCCGCCGGCCGCCGCTCGCCCGTCAGCGCCGGCCGTCTCGGCGCGGCCCCCCGTTCCGCCCCGCTCCGACAGCGATGCGCCGAAACCTCCGCCCATTCAGGTCGCGCCGCCGAGCGCCGGCCGTGGCGCCGCTCCGCCTGTCATCGCGGCGGAGGCGAGCGACGCCGTCGCCGCTCCCGCCAATCTCGCCGCCGTCGTGCCGAGCGACCGGACGCTCCCGCTCGAGGCTTCGGGCGCTCCGCCGATCGTCGCCAGCCGGGAGGACAATGCCGAAGAAGAAGGCCCCGCGGTTACGCCGGAAGTCCCGCTCGACGGCGAGCGAGTCGCCTTGGGGCGGCCGGAGGCGGAGGGTTTGCGCCCGGTCGCGCCTTCGGCCCCGGTGGAAAGGCGTCGGTCGTGGCCGTGGGCCGCGCTCGCCGTCGTGCTCGGGATCGTGCTTTCGGTCGCCGTCGCGGCGATCCTGATGCGGCAGAAGCCGCAGGACCTCGCGATCAATCCGCCGGCCAATCCGGCGCCGGAATCGACGCAGGCGCCCGCCAAGCTCGCCCAGCGCGCGCAGCCGTCGCCGGGGGAGGACAACGCCGCCTCGCCGCCCCCCGCCCCAGCCGCGACTCCGCCGGAGACGGCGCAGCCGGCGCCCGAAGGGGCCGCGCCGTCCGCCAATCCGCCGCAACAGGCTCAGGGCGAGGCGCAACTGCCGAGCGCGGCGCGCGCGGCGATGCTGATTGCATCGGCCGACAATCCGCAGAAGCCGGTCGTCAACCTTGGCTCGACCGTCTGGTCGACGATTCCCGCCCCTCAGGGACAGCCGGCCAGCGTCGCGGTCGAGGCCGACGCCGACATCCCCGACCTCAAGATGCACGCCTCGATGATCCTGCGGAAGAACGCCGACCCGACGCTGCAGGCGACCCACACGATCGACCTGAAGTTCACCTTCCAGGACGGGGCGCCTTTCAACGGGTTCAAGGACGTCGGCATGCCTCAGATGCGCAAGCTCGACTCCACCGCGTCCGAGGCGCTCAACAGCGTCAAGGTCAAGATCGGCGACGACTACTTCTTGTTCGCCCTGGCGAAAGGCGACCAGGACGCAGCGCGCAATCTCGACCTCATGCAGACCCGGGCCTGGTTCGATTTCCCGCTGCTGCTCAATGACAACCGCATCGCCAAGCTCGTCTTCCAGAAGTCGGCCGAAGGCGAGGCGATGCTCGAGAAGGCGTTCGACGCCTGGAAGTAGGGCTACCCCTTCAGGTTGAACACGCGGGTCGAGACGAAGTAGCCGCCCTCGATCATGCCGAAGGCGACCGGCGCGCCAAAGCAGGACGCCCAGGCCGGCCCCTCACGGACGACGGCGCCGCGCACCAGCAACGGCTGCCCGCGCCTGAGGATCGCCGCTCCATTGCGATCGACGGGAAGCGCGGCGAGTTCGGACAAGCCCGCCTGCAGCGGCAGCAAGGCTCGGGCCATCAGCTCGGCGTCGTCGGGAAGGCGGTCGAGCGGGACGGCGTCATCGGCCGGGAACGGTCCGACCCGCGTCCGCCTGAGCTCGATCACGTGGCCGTAACAGCCGAGCGCCCGGCCGAGATCGCGCGCGATCGCCCGCACGTAGGCGCCCTTGCCGCATTCCGCCTCGAGCACGGCGGTGTCGCCGCCGGTCTCGACGAGCGCCAGACGATAGACGTGAATCGGACGGGCGGCGATGGCGAAGGTCTCGCCCTCGCGCGCCAGATCATACGCGCGCGCCCCGTCGATCTTGATCGCGGAAAAGGTGGGCGGCGTCTGCTCGATGAGGCCGGTGAAGCGCGGAAGAGCGGCCTCGATCTCCGCCGGGCTCGGACGCCTGTCGGAGTGGGCGACGATCGCGCCCTCGGCGTCGTCGGTCGCGCTCTCCTCGCCCCAGCGCACCCGGAACCGGTAGGCCTTGGCGCCGTCCTGGACGATCGGAACGGTCTTGGTGGCCTCTCCGAAGGCGACCGGCAGGACGCCTGAAGCGAGCGGGTCGAGCGTGCCGGCGTGCCCCGCCTTCTTGGCGTTGAACAGGTACTTGAGGCGCCCGACGGCCTGGGTCGACGACACGCCGACCGGCTTGTCGAGGTTGATCCAGCCGTTGACCTCGACCCGGGTCGAGCGCTTCTGGGGCGCCTTGCGGCGTCCGCGGCCGCCGCGTTCCGGCGTGGACCGCGCCTCGTTCATCGCTTCGTCGATCATGGCTCGTCCCCGTGCGTCCCGCCGCGCGGCTCGAGATCGCGGGCGACCTCCGGCGACTTCAGGAGCGCGTCGATGCGCGCCTGCGCATCGAAGCTCGAGTCGAGCGCGAAACGAAGGTCGGGGGCGAACTTGAGATGGATCTTGTGCGCGATCAGGGTCCTCAGCTCCTTCTTGTGGCGGTTCAGCGCGTCGATCGTCGCCGCTGCGTCCTGGCCGCCGAGCGGCATCACCGAGACGGCGGCGACCTTGAGGTCGGGCGACATGCGCACCGCATGCACGGTGACGGGATGGCGCTCGAGCGTCGCGTCAGCGACGTCGCCACGGGCGAGGATCTCGGCCATGGCGTGGCGGATCAGTTCGCCGACCCGTTCGAGGCGATGCGTCGGCGTATGAGACTTCGGAGAGAGTCGAGACATCGGAGTCAACCTGGCGCTTCAGCGCTCGCAAGGGTGGGAATCCGACGGCGGACTGCGCCGACCGCCAGTCGGACGCGGGGTCAGATCGTCGAGAGCGGGACCGAGAAGCCGGGCAAGGCGGCGAAAGTCAGCGGCTCGTCGGGCGCGCGCTCGACGATCGATCGCCATTGGTCACCCTCGGGCCCGCTATGGACGAAGGTGATCCGGCGCGCCGCATCGACGACCCACAGCTCGTTGACCCCATGGCGCGCATAGAGGCTCGCCTTGAGCCCGCGATCGTAGGCGAGGCTGGTCAGCGCGACCTCGACCGCAAGCAGGATGTCCGCGCCCTTGACCGCCTCGAGCTTCAGCCCTCTCGGATAGACGACGAGATCGGGCTCCACGAAGGTGTTTGGGCTGAGATAGATCGTCGTCTCGACCCCGAACCAGAGGTTGTCCGGCAGGGCGCGAGCGACGCGCAAGGTCAACGCGGACTTGATCAGTTCGTGGACATGCGTCTTGGCCTGCATGGGGACGATCTCGCCTTCGATCAGCTCGAAATTCTCGTCTTCCGAGATGATCCCGGCGTCCTGCATGCGCAGAATCTCGGCCACCGTGAACGAACGGCGGTCGAAACCCTCGGCGGCGCGCGTGACGTTCGCCCTCATGATCTTAAAGTCCCGGCCGCACGCATTACAGCGTGCGGCGGATTTCCTCGACGTTGTAGCATTCGATGACGTCGCCGACGCGCATGTCCTGGTAGTTCTCGAAGGCCATCCCGCATTCCTGGCCCGCCTGGACCTGGGCGACTTCGTCCTTGAACCTCTTGAGCGTCGACAGCTTGCCCTCGTGGACGACAACATTGTCGCGGATAAGGCGGACATGCGCGCCCCGCTGGACGACGCCGTCGGTGACCCGGCAACCCGCAACGTTGCCAACCTTCGAGATGTGAAAAATCTCGAGGATCTGCGCGTTGCCGAGCATGGTTTCGCGCAGCGTCGGCGATAGCATCCCCGAGAGGGCCGCCTTCACGTCGTCCACCAGGTTGTAGATGATGATGTAGTAGCGGATCTCGATGCCGGCCTGCTCGGCGAGTTCGCGCGCCTCCTTGTGGGCGCGCACGTTGAAGCCGAGGATAACCGCCTTCGAGGCCTCGGCCAGCGTGACGTCGGACTCGGTGACGCCGCCGACGCCGCCATGGATGACGCGGGCGACGACCTCGTCGTTGCCAAGCTTCTCGACGGCCGCGGTAATCGCCTCGACCGAGCCCTGCACGTCACCCTTGACGACGACCGGCAGCTCCTTGCGCCCCGTGGCCTTGAGGTTGCTCATCATGTCGGAGAGCGAGGTGCGCACCGCCGGGCCGCGCGCGGCCGCCTTGTCGCGCTTCATGCGCTCGCGATACTCAGTGATCTCGCGCGCGCGACCTTCCGTCTCGACCACGGCGACGCGGTCGCCCGCCTCGGGCGCTCCGGAGAAGCCGAGCACCTCGACCGGCATTGACGGAGGCGCCTCGTCGACGTTCTGCCCCTTGTCGTTGATCAGGGCGCGGACGCGGCCCCAGCTCGAGCCCGCGACTACGAGGTCGCCGACGCTCAGGGTTCCGCGCTGGACGAGGACGGTCGCGACCGGCCCGCGGCCGCGATCGAGTCTCGCCTCGATCACCGTGCCCTCGGCGCCACGCGCCGGGTCGGCGACCAGATCGAGCAGTTCCGCCTGGAGCGCGATCGCCTCGAGCAGCTTATCGAGGTTGATCTGCTTGGTCGCGGAGACCTCCACAGCCAGGGCCTCGCCGCCGAACGCCTCGACCTGCACGTCGTGCTGCAGGAGCTCCTGCATGACGCGCTGCGGATTGGCGTCCGGCTTGTCGATCTTGTTGATGGCGACGATGATCGGAGCGCCGGCCGCCTTGGCGTGGCGGATCGCTTCGATCGTCTGCGGCATGACGCCGTCGTCGGCCGCCACCACCAGGACCACGATGTCCGTCACCTTGGCGCCGCGGGCGCGCATCGCGGTGAAGGCCGCATGGCCCGGCGTATCGATGAAGGTGATCGTCTGGCCGCCCGGAGCGACGACCTGATAGGCGCCGATGTGCTGAGTGATGCCGCCGGCTTCGCCCGCCACCACGTTGGCGTGGCGGATGGCGTCCAGGAGCGACGTCTTGCCGTGGTCGACGTGGCCCATGATCGTGACGATCGCCGGGCGCGGAACCGGCGCGCCCTCCTCGTCCGGACGATCGAACAGACCCTCTTCGACGTCGGAATCGGCGACGCGCTTGACCTTGTGGCCCATTTCCTCGGCGATCAGTTCGGCGGTGTCGGCGTCGAGCACATCGGTCAGCGTCACTATGCGTCCCTGGCGCATCAAGAGCTTGATCACGTCGACGGCGCGCTCCGACATGCGGGCGGCGAGCTCCTGAATGGTGATCGCCTCCGGAAGCACGATCTCACGCGCGATCTTCTCCTTGTGGTCCTGCATTCCCCCGCCCTTGAGGCGCTGGGTGCGGCGCCGGAACGAGGCGACTGAACGGGTGCGCTCCTCCTCGGCCGAGGTGGCGGTTGCGACCGTCAGGCGGCCGCGGTTGCGCTGCTCGGCGCCGCGCGTCGGCCGCGGTGTGGGCAACATCACCTTCTGCGGCAGGATCGGGCCGAGGGCCGGGCGCTTGACGACGCGCGGCGCCTCTTCAGTCGTCGCCCTGGGCGCCGCGGGTGGAGCAGCCGGCGCCGCCGCCGAGGCGGCGGGCTGCTGAGGCTGGGGCTGCGGCGGCCTGCGCGGCGCCACGGACGCCGACGGCGGAGCGGGGGGCTCGCCTGCGAGACGACGGCGAGCCTCTTCCTCGGCCTGGCGCTTGAGACTGGCCTCCTGGGCGCGGCGGGTCTCTTCCTCGCGCTTGCGCGCTTCGGCGGCCTCGCGTTCGGCGCGTTCACGGGTTTCGCGCTCGCGGCGCACCTCGGCCTCCGCCTCCTGGCGGCGGCGGTCCTCCTCCTCGCGGGCGCGCGCGTCGAGCAGCGCCCGTGCGCGCGCGTCACGCTGCTCGACGGTGAGCGTCGGCAGAACGACCCCGGTCTTGGGCGGCGGAGGCGCGCTCGAGCGCGCCGGGGCGCCCTTCCCCGGGGCAAGCGAAACGCCCGGCTTCGACGCCGGCGCGGCGCCTTGGGCGGGCGATGGCGGCGCGGTTTCTCCAGGTCCAAGGACGCGGCGCTTCACCTTCTCGACCACGACAGCCTTGCTGCGCCCGTGCGAAAAGCTCTGGCGCACGGTTCCCTGCTCGACCGGACGCTTCAGGTGCAGCGTCGGTTTCGGCGGCGCAGCGCCGGTTGGCTTGTCGCTATTGCTCGTTTCGTTCATGCCCATTCCTAATCGGTTGGCTCTTCAGCCAATTCGTCGGCCCGGCCGTGCGTCGCCCCGCTCCCGGCCGAGGTCTCCCCGCCGCCGGTCTTCGGTGTCGCGTCCGCCGCGCTTACGCGGAAACGGCGCAGCCGCTCGGCCCGCGCCAGGAAGGCCGATGTCGCTGCGCCGGATTTGACCGCAGCATGTATCACATTTGCCTTCCCCAATGCCAAACCCAATTGGCTCGACGAAAACAGATTGATTCGCGCGACCGCCCGCGCCGCCTCGCCGAGCCCGCTCCGGAGCGCCTGTTCGCGCTTGGCGGCGCCGTCCGGGGCTCCGTCGGAGGCCTGGATCAGGGCGGCTACGCCGCCGTCCTTTATCGCCGAATCGACCATGAACGCCCCCGCGACCACGCGTCCGGCCTTGTTGGCCATCGACAGCGACTGCAGGGCGTCGCGCTCGAGAAGCTGGTCTACGGCCCCGGCCAGGTTGGGGGGCGCCTCGGCCTTGGCGCGGAAGGCGCGAGCGAACGCGCCCTTGGCCGCCGCGCGGCGCACCGCCTCGGCGCTGAGACTGGTCCATACCCCGCGGCCGGGCAGCTTGTGGCGGATATCGGGCACGACCAGACCGTCCGGGGAGAGCGCAAAGCGCAGCATCGCCTCGGGCGGCCCCTTGGCTCCCGTAGCGATGCAGGTCCGCTCCGACCCGCCGTCATCGTTCCGAGCGATCGTTGGCAATCCGTCGTTCCCGCTAGCGCCGATCAGGCGGCCTCGCCCTCTTCGCCGTCGGCCTCGCGTTCCGGTGCAGGCGCGGGCGCCTCGATCCAGCCGGCGCGCACGCGCGCGTCCAGGATCATGGCGTCGGCCTGCGCGCGGGTGACGTCAAAGCCGCTGAGATAGCCCGCCTTGTTCGAATCGCCTTCGGACCAGCCGACGAGATCGTCGCTGGCGCAATCAGCGAGGTCCTCAAGCGTCTTGACGCCGTTCTCGCCGAGCCTGACCAGCATCGCCGTCGTCAGGCCCTCGACCTCTTTCAGTTCGTCTGCCACGCCTAGCGCCTTTCGTTTTTCGTCGAGCTCGGCCTCGATCGCCGCGAGGTGATTGAGCGCGCGGGTCTGAATCTCGGCCGCCGTTTCTTCGTCGAAGCCCTCGATCGTAGCGAGTTCGCGCGGCTCGACATAGGCAATTTCGTCGACGGTGCGGAAGCCTTCGGAAGCCAGGAGCTGCGCGACCGTCTCGTCGACGTCAAGCGCGTCCATGAACTGGCTCGTGCGCTCGGCGAATTCCTTCTGGCGGCGTTCCGACTCCTCGGCTTCGGTCAAGATGTCGATGTCCCAGCCGGTGAGCTGCGAAGCGAGGCGGACGTTCTGGCCTCGCCGCCCGATCGCCAGCGACAGCTGATCGTCGGGGACGACGACCTCGATCCGGGTCGAGTCCTCGTCGAGCACCACTTTCATCACCTCGGCCGGCTGCAGCGCGTTGACAATGAACGTTGCGGCGTCGGGCGACCACGGGATGATGTCGATCTTCTCGCCCTGAAGCTCGTTGACCACGGCCTGCACGCGCGAGCCGCGCATGCCGACGCAGGCGCCGACCGGGTCGATCGAGGAATCGTTTGACGTCACTGCGATCTTGGCGCGCGAGCCGGGGTCGCGGGCGACCGCCCTCACCTCGACGATGCCGTCGTAGATCTCCGGCACTTCCTGGGCGAAGAGCTTGGCGGTGAATTGCGGATGCGTGCGGGAGAGAAAGATCTGTGGGCCGCGGGCCTCGCGCCGAACGTCGTAGACATAGGCGCGGACGCGGTCGCCTGGCCGGAACATCTCGCGCGGAATCAGTTCGTCGCGACGCACCACGGCTTCCCCTCCGGCGCCGCCGAGGTCGACGACCACGTTGCCGTACTCGACACGCTTGACCTGGCCGTTGATGATCTCGCCGATCCGGTCCTTGAACACTTCGTACTGCTTGTCGCGCTCGGCCTCGCGGATCTTCTGCACCAGCACCTGCTTCGAGGCCTGGGCGGGAAGGCGCCCGTAGTCGAACGGCGGCAGCGACTCGGAGATCATGTCGCCGATCTGAGCCGAAGGGTTCTTCTTCTGGGCGTCGGCGAGCGAAATCTCGATCGCGTCGTTCTCGACCTGGTCGACCACCAGCAGGTGCCGCGTGAAGCGGATTTCACCGGTCTTCGGGTTGATCTCGGCGTGGACATCGGTCTCCTGGCCGTAGCGCGAGCGCGCGGCCTTCTGCATCGCGTCCTCCATCGAGGCGAGCACAATCGAACGGTCGATGGACTTCTCGCGCGCGACGGCGTCGACGATCTGCAAGAGTTCGAGTCGATTGGCGCTAACGGCCATTGTTGTCTCCTTCGTCAGGCCCGAGCGGAGTTTCGGCCGCGCCGCGGGTCGCGGTTCTGCGTTGCACGTTCGCCTTCGGTTTGTGCGCCGGGCCCGGTCGGCGCCTGGCTTCCTTCAGCGCAGCTTTCTCCCGACGGAGCGCCGCCCGGATCAGGTGGTCCGTCAGGACGAGCCGTGCGTCTCCCATCGCGGCGACGGGAAGGTCGAAGGCCGTCTCGCTCCCGTCGTCGGCGACGACGACAAGACGGACCGCCGGGCCGTCCGGGCCGGCGGCAACCGACTTGATCCGGCCGCGGAAGCGCTTGCGGCCGTCGACCGGCGCCGCCATCTCGATTTTCGCCTCGTGGCCGGTGGCGCGCTCGAAATCCGTGCGGCGCACGAGCGGACGGTCAATGCCGGGCGAGGACAGTTCGAGCCGGTAGGCCTGCGTCATAATGTCTTCGGCGTCGAACACCGGCGAAAGCGCTTCGCTCGCGCGCTGGCAATCGTCGATCGTCATCGTCCCGTCCGGCCGTTCGACCATGACCTGCACGGTCGCGCCGGCGGACGCGGAGATTTTCACCCGCACGAGTCTCAGGCCGAGATCGCGCAGCACCGGGGCGGCGATCCGCCCGATGCGCATGGCGGGACCCGCGTCCTCGATGAGGCGCGGCTCGTCGAGCGCTTCCGGGACGCTCGCGGCTTGGAGAGACGGCGACTCGACCATGGGCCTCGCGGCAATAAAAAAGAGCGGGTCCCTGCCGGGGCCCACTCTCAAACACTCCTTCCATCAATCTGATGGAAGGCTATGAGACGTTGTTAAGCGCTATATAGTACAAGCTCCCGGCTGGCGCAAGGAGAAACTGTCAGACAAAGCGCCGGCGCCGCGGGGAAACGGCTCAGACGCGGGGCGCGTGCAAAAGCTTAAGGAGCAGCGACCCATGTCCGACAGAACCGAGACCGATCACTTTGCCAAAGAGCTCCGCGACGTGTCGCGCTCACTGGACAAGAAGCGGTTCTGGTCGCTCGTGCCGGAGGAGATCGCCGCGCTCCAGGGCGATCCGGCGAAGCGCCAGATGGTGATGCGGACGGCCGCCAACGAAGTCGCGCGCCTGTCGGAGCCGAGCGCTCGCATCGAGCTCAATGGCCATTCGGCGAGTTCGCTTCTGCGCGCGATGGCCGAGGCGGCCGACGTGACGCCGCCGGACTTCGGCGGGGTCGAGGGCCGCGGCCCCGACGACAGCGTCATCGCCATTTCACCGTTCGAGCCGTCAGAGGCGCTCTACGCCTTCGCCTTCACGCGGCGGGGCGAAAAGACGACCTTCGTCGACGGTTACTTCTATCGCACCGCCGGCGAGCTTCTCGAGCGCTTGAGCGAGAAGCACGGCCCGGGCAGCCCCTGCTATCAGCAGATGGCGAAATTCGTCGCGGACGCGGAGCGCGCGGCCAACGACTCGAGCCTCCCCCCGCTCGCCGACGCCATCCTCGCCCGCACGCGAAAAGGCGCCGCCTGAGCCCGCGGTCAAGCATTGGACGCCGCCCGGTTCGCGCGTCGCCAAGCGGTCAAGAAAAGAAGGGCGAGGGCGAGCTGCAGGACCCAGATCGGCTGAACCGCGAGGAGCGACAGGAAGCCTGAGCGGACTGCGGCGATTTCATTGAGGACGAGGCCGGCGATGACGGGAATAACGGTCAGGACCAGCACGTCGCGCCGCTCGATGGGGGCTCGATCGGCCCAGAGAAGCAGCGCGGTCCATCCGAACATCAGCGCGGCGCCCATGCCCATGGCGTAGGCGAAGTCCGGACCGGGGCGGAAATCCTGAAGTCCCATCATGGCGGCGATCAGCCGCGGCGACAGCATCTGCGCGCCCGCCGCGGCGTCAACGATCGCGCCGACCCAGTAGGCGATCCGCAGCCTGCGGACGGCCCGGTCCATTGGATCGGCTCACTCGGACGGCAGCTTGTAGCCCTTGAAGGTTTCGCGCAGCTTCAGCTTGTTGATCTTGCCCGTCGCCGTGTGCGGAATCTCGTGAACGACCTGCATGTCGTCGGGCATCCACCACTTGGCGATCTTGGGTTTTAGGTAGGCGAGAACCTCTTCCGTCTTGGGCTCGTGGCCCTCCTTCGGCACGACGACGAGCAGAGGCCGCTCGTCCCACTTGGAGTGATGGACGCCGATGACCGCGGCTTCGGCGACATCCGGATGGCCGACTGCGAAATTCTCGATGTCGATGGTCGAGATCCATTCGCCGCCCGACTTGATGACGTCCTTGGCCCGGTCGGTGATCTGCATGAAGCCGTTCGGGTCGATCGTGGCGACGTCGCCGGTGTCGAAGAAGCCGTTGTCGTCGAGGATCTTGCCGCCCTCGTCGCGGAAATAGGTCTCGGCGACCGCGAAGCCGCGCACCTTCAGACGGCCGAACCGCTTGCCGTCCCAGGGCAGTTCCTTGTTTTCGTCGTCGACGATCTTCATCTCGACTCCGAACGGCGCCCAACCCTGCTTGGCCTGGATGTCGAGCTTCTCCCGATGCGAGAGCCCGACCTGGCTCGGTTTGATGGCGCCGGCCGAGCCGATCGGGCTCATCTCCGTCATGCCCCACGCGTGGCGCACCTCGATGCCGTAGTCGTCCTCGAAGGCGCGGATCATGTCCGGCGGGCAGGCCGATCCGCCGATGCCGACGAACTTGAGCGTGGAAAGCCTCTTGCCCTCCTTGCGCAGGTACTGCAGCAGCCCAAGCCAGACCGTCGGCACCGCCGCGGTCATCGTCACCTTCTCCGTCTCGAGGATGTCGTAGACCGAGGCGCCGTCGAGCTTCGCGCCCGGCATAACAATGCGCGCCCCGCGCATCAGGCAGGAGAATGCGAGCCCCCAGGAATTGGCGTGGAACATCGGCACGACCGGCAGGACCGAATCGTAAGCGTTGAGCGTGAGAACCTCGGGCCCGGTCGCCATCATCGAGTGGAGGACGTTGGAGCGATGCGAGTAGAGCACGCCCTTGGGGTTGCCGGTGGTGCCGGAGGTGTAGCAGAGGCCGGCGGCCGTGCGCTCGTCGAACTCCTTCCAGCGGAAGTCGCTGTCCGCCTCGGCGAGCCAATCCTCATAAGGGACGGCGTTTTTGAGCTTGGTCTCCGGCATGTGGGCCGCATCCGTCAGGATGATGTAGCGCTCGACCGTCGGCAGATGGCCGGCGATCGCCTCGAGCAGCGGCACGAAGGTCAAATCGGTCATGACGATCCGGTCCTCGGCGTGGTTGATGATCCAGGCGATCTGTTCGGGGAACAGTCGCGGATTGACGGTATGATAGATCGCGCCGAGGCCGGTGATGCCGTACCACGCCTCCAGGTGGCGGAAGCCGTTCCAGGCGAGCGTCGCCACGCGGTCGCCGAGCTTGATCCCGTCACGCTCGAGCCGCTTGGCCACTTTCAGGGCGCGCTCGCGAATCTCGGCGTAATTCGTCCGGTGCATCGGCCCCTCGACCATCCGCGAGGCCACTTCCTGCTTGGGAAACTGGATCGCCGCGAAGTCGATGATCTTGTGCATCAACAACGGCCATTCCTGCATCCGCCCAAACATGTCTCATCCTCCCGATCTCAAAGAGCGCGGCGGCTTGATCGCGACGCTCGGATTGTTCATGTCTATACTGTGACGGGCGAAAAACGCCAGCGGATTTGCGCCGCGGGAAACGCCCACGAGGAAGGACGCCGATGCAGAACCGCACGAATCCGGAACGCGCTATGCGCGTCTGGCTGCGCCTGATCCGCCTGGAGGCGCGCATGCAGGCCGCGGTCAGCGACCGGCTGCGGATGATCGGGGTGTCGATTCCGCAGTGCGACGTGCTGACCACCCTGAGCGAGCAGGAGGGCGTCAATCAGCAGGAGCTCGCCAAGCGCCTCTATGTGACAAAGGGCAACATCTCCGGACTGCTCGACAGGCTGGAGGCGGCGGGATTTGTCGAGCGCCGGTTGCTCGCCTCCGACCGTCGCCAATATTCGATTCACCTTACCGACGCAGGACGGACGATGGCCGACAAGGCGATCGCCGTCCAGCACAAGTGGCTTGCGTCGACCCTCGGACGGCTAGAGGAAAGGGAGCTTGACGCGCTGGAGGCGCAGCTTCTGCGGCTGCGCGACCTCATGCGCGAGCAGGAGGCGCCGCAGGAGGCGCGTGCCGCCCGGGGGTAGCGCACGGCTCTCCCGTGCGAGGCGCCCGCCGCCGAAAGCCCGGGCGTTCCTGCCCCCGGGGTCGCGGTAACGAAGCCAAGAGGGCAGATCGCGTTCGGTCGACGCAACCGTAGCCGCGCTTTATAGTGCGCCGGAAAACGGGTGTTATGACGGACGCCCAAAGGAGCGCGGCGACGCAGTCCAACACCCGCTTCACTGAGACGCGATTCGACGGAACGGCAGTCTGGGCTACCGTTCCCGCATGGCGCGCGAAGCGACCTCCACCAGGGGCGAGAACAGATATTCCATAAGGCGGCGCGACCCGGTCTTGATCTCGACCGTCGCCGCCATGCCGGAGGTCAGCGGACGTTCGACCCCGTCGATCAGGATCGTCGAGGCGTCCGGCTGAAGTTCGACGGCGAACACGAGGTTCTGCGTCCGCTCGCCTCCGGCAAAGCCGGAGGCGTTGGAGGCGCGGGCCGGGTCGCCCTCGATGGCGCTCGCGTCAGGCGAAGGAATCGCGTCCTGGGCGATGCGCGTGACGTGGGCGTTGACAGATCCGTAGCGGGTGAACGGGAAGGATTCGACCTTCACCACCGCGTCCTGGCCGAGATGCACGAAGCCGATGTCCCGGTTCTGCACGTAGGCCTCGATCTCCAGATGCGAGTCCTGCGGCACGATGCGCATGATCTCCTGCCCGCTCGTCACCACCTGGCCGACATTTGTGATGATCGAAGACTGGACGCGGCCGGCGATTGGCGACTTGAGCGTCAGGTGGTCGACCATAGCCTGAGCTTTGGCGAGGCTTTGGCGGTATTCTTCGGCCTGCCGTTCCGCAGCGTCGAGCTTCTCCGCCTGATCGGAGACGAACGACTGCAGCGTCTTCTCGGAGTCGCGCGCGATCACGTCTATCCCGGTCGTCGCCGATGCGAGCTGAGCCTGCTGCATGGCCAGCTGAGTCTGCTGGTATTGCAGGGTCTCGGTCGCGTCGATGACGGCCGACTTGGGGGACAGGACAAGCTTGGTGCGCATGTCGACGCGCTCCTGCAGCGTTGCAACGAGGTTCTGTTGCGTCGCAATGGTCTGCTTCAGCATGTCGCGCTCGGCGACCTTCTGGATTTTCTGGGCCTCGGACGAGGCGATCACCGCTGCGAGCTGGCCCAGGTCCGCCGCCAGCACGCGCTCTTCGCGCGCGCGGAGGCTCGGGCTGACGCCTTCCGGCCAGACGATCGCCGGAGGCGGCGACAGCGAGCGAGCGTGCGCCGCCGCGATCGCCTCGCGGCGGCGCAGGCTCTCGGCGTCGGCCGAAAGGAGTTGGGCCTCGGCCGCCCTCATGTCGGCCTCAGCGGCGGACGGGTCGAGCTCGATCAGAATGTCGCCGGGCTTCACCAAGCCATCGTTGGCGACATGAATGGCGGAGACCCTCCCCGTCTCGACCGGTTCGATCACCTTGACGCGGCCGGTCGGCTGAAATTTGCCCTGAGCTGCGGCGACAATGTCGATACGCCCGAAATAAGCCATGGCGAGACCGACGACCACAAGCGCGCAAATGGTCCACAGGAAGGCCACGCGCACCGGCGAAGCGGGGGTTTCGAGGATCTCCAGAACAGGCGCCAGAAATTCCCGATCGGACTCCGCGCCGCGCCACGTGTCGCGGAGCGAGAGCGCGCGTCCCGTCTGAGGCCGTTGCGTCGGCGTCGCGACGGGCCCGGCCGGGGCGATCGAACGTGCGACGTCATTCATGCTGCGACCTCCACTGGGCTCGTCTGGAGACCCCATAGATAGGCGTAGAGTCCGCCCGGGCGGCGGATCAACTCGTCGTGCGAGCCGACCTCGACGATCCGTCCTTCCGACATGCCGATGATGCGGTCGCACCCCCGTACGGCGGCGAGCCGATGGGCGACGATGATCACCGTGCGGTCCTTGACGATGCGGCGCATGTTGCGCTGGATAATGCGTTCGCTCTCGTAGTCTAGCGCCGACGTCGCCTCGTCCAGGATCAGGATGCGCGGATTCGTCGCCAGGGCGCGGGCGACGGCGATGCGCTGGCGCTGTCCGCCCGAAAGGTTCGCGCCGCGCTCCTCGACCATCGTGTCGTAGCCCTCGGGGAGCTTGTCGATGAATTCGTCGGCGCCGGCGAAGTGGGCGATCTCGATCACCCTCGCCCTCGGCATGGCGGGATCGGCGAAAGCGATGTTTTCATGGATTGTGCGGTTGAACAGCAGATTCTCCTGCAGCACGACCCCGATGTGGCTGCGCAGCCACGCCGGGTCGACCTGGCTCAGGTCGGCCCCGTCGAGGAACACCTGCCCCTCGGTCGGTAAATAGAGGCGCTGCACGAGCTTGGTCAGCGTCGACTTGCCAGAGCCGGACGGGCCGACGACCCCGATCGTCTCGCCGGGCGCGATCTTGAGCGCAACGTTCTTGAGGATCTGCGCGCCGCCCGGCCGATACTGGAAGCTGACGTTGCGGAATTCGATCGCGCCGCGCGGGGTCGGCGGCGCGAGCCGCATCAGCGGCGCCGGCTCGGGCGGCGCGTTGAGAATGTCGCCGAGCCGCTCGACCGAGATCTGCACCTGCTGGAAGTCCTGCCAGATCTGCGACAGCCGCAAGATCGGCTGCACCGCCTGCGAGGCGATCATGTTGAAGGCGACGAGGGCGCCGACGCTGAGCTCGCCGTCGATCACAGCCTTGGCCCCGAACAGCAGGATGGCGGCGGTCGTCAGCTTGCTGACGTATTGAATGCCGAGCTGGCCTCCGGTTCCGAGCATCGTGGCGGCGAAGCTCGTCTTGACGTAGGCGGCGAGCTTCTCCTCCCATTGAGCCCGCATGATCGGCTCGACGGCCGCGGACTTGATCGTCCCGACCCCGACGATCGTCTCGACCAGGAACTGCTGGCTCGCCGCGCCGCGATTGAACTTCTCGTTGATGAGGTCCCGCAGCGCGGGCCGCACCCCAAAGCCGATGAGGATGTAGACGGGGAGGGCGATCAACGTGATCAGGGTCAGCGGGACGGAATAGGCGAACATCACCGCGATGAAGACAAAGGTGAAGACGAGATCAATCGCCGAGAACAGCCCCTGTCCGGTCAGGAAGGAGCGGATCGTCTCGAGTTCGCGAACCCGGGCGACGGTCTGGCCGGCGGAGCGGGTCTCGAAATAGCTCATCGGCAGGCGCAGGAGATGCCCGAACAGACGCTGCCCGAGTTCGACGTCGATCCGGTTGGTGGTGTGCGAAAGCGCATAGGCTCGCAGATATTGCAGCGCCGCGTCGAACAGCCCGACCACGACGAGGCCCGCGATCATGACGAACAGCGTCTCGTATCCGCGGTGGGTCAGAACCTTGTCGACAATCACCTGGAAGATGAGCGGCGTCGTCAGCGCGAAGATCTGAACGAACAGCGACGCCGCGAGCACATGCCCGAGCGGCTTGCGGTAGCGCCACAGCGTCGGCAAGAACCAACGCAGACCGAACAGCCTCGGATTGACGCCTGCGCCTCCGACGCGGCGCGCGATCAGGAGCACGCGACCGTCCGTCTCCCGCGTCAGGTCCTCGAGCGTGAGATCGGTTGCAGCGTGGCTGATCGGGTCGACCAGCCGGCACAGCCCGGAAGGCCCTCGCCCGCCGAACACGTAGATCGCCCCGTTGCTCAGCCTGACGATCGCGGGCGTGGGGACTTTTCCAATTCGCCGTTGGTCAGCGCCGGTCACCAGCCTGGCCTTCAGGCCGATCATTTGCGCGGCCCGAATGAGGTCGAACTCATCGGAGGCGCGGTCACCGAGGGCAAGTTCACGCCGAAGCTGCAACGGATCGGCGCCTATTCTGTTTCTGTAATAGGCGGCAATTCCGCTCAGGGCGCGCAGACCGGCGTCAAGCGGCTTGGCCTCGGCGGACGAGGGGGGATGCTGCTCCATCAGCCAGGACTTTCTCGCGAAGACGCACCGCCCCCGCGAGAGCGCGCGCATAGTTTAGTGGGCTTGCGCGATCCGCCCCCGCCTCGCGCAAGCAACTTGAATATGCCGCGAGACCGCTCGCAAAATCAAGAGCCATAGTACAACAGAATTATCGGAATATTGCTTTAAGCTAAATCGAGCCCGAGTACCAGAAGAGCGCGGCTAACAATCCTCATGTGCGCCGGCCTCACATGCCCGCAACCTACTTCAACCTGCAATACCCAAAGAAAGATCACTTGAGTGGCGCCGAAACGTCAGGACGCGGCGTTCTTGATCAGAGTCGCGCCAGTACCATTCCGTTTTGCACAATATTGGGAGTCGGCGCGACGAATAGTTCGGGTTGGCCGGGAGTGATCGGCCGTCGCTAAAACACCCGCTACAGATGTTGTAGGGCTCGCCTGACGACATCGAAGACCGGAAAGCCGCCCCATCTGGTTGCGCGTGCGACGCTTTGCCACGCGGATTCCATCGTCGAGGCGGCCCTTTTTTCAAGATTAGGTAACGCCTCAGCTTCCGTGCACGGTCACCTTTACCTCGACATTGCCGCGCGTGGCGTGGCTATACGGACAGATCTTCTCGTGCGCTTCCTCGGCGAGCGCCTGAAGCTCGGCCCGCGGCAGGCTCGTGTCGGTGACGTCGAGCGCGACCGCGAGGCCGAAGCCGCCCTTTTCGCGCGGTCCGATCGACACTGCGCATTTGATCGTCGCGCCGGCCGCATCCTTCTTGTGCTGCTTGGCCACGAAGTCGAGCGCGCCGCCGAAGCAGGCGGCGTAGCCCGCCGCAAACAGATGCTCGGGAGTAGCGGTTCCCGGCTTTCCCGGACCGCCCATCTCCTTCGGGACCGAGAGATTGACCTCGACCGAGCCGTCGTCGGCGCGGGTGTGCCCGTTGCGGCCGCCCGTCGCCGTGGCGTGGGCGGTAAACAGCGGCTTGATGGCGTCCGTCATGTGTTGTCCTCCTCAGCGGCATGCCGGACCGGCATGCTTTCGGCGATCGACGCCGAAACTCGGTCGCCGCCCGGGCCGGGCGTTGCGGATGACGATCAGCTCTTTCCGGTCTTCCGCACCGCCGTCGCCATCGCGGCCGCCTCGTCGCCGCCGAGCGCCTCGAGGGCGGCCACGACGCCATCGCGATCGGCGGCGCTGCGATTCTGGCTCGTCTTCCATTTGCCGCGGATGTCGGCGATCTCGATCTCGATCCCCACGACCGCCCTACGCTGGAGCGCAATGAAATCGGCCGGGGCGTCGGAGACGGCCCAAGGTTCCGCCCGAAACGCCTCCTGCCTAGCCGTCAGCGCAGCGATTTGGCGCTCTAGCCAGCCGTCGTCCTCTATCGCCCGGGCCGCCCCGCGCGCCTGGACCATGACGTAGTTCCAGGTCGGCACGACCTTGTGGGTCTCCTGTTTGGTCGCGTACCACGATGGCGAAATGTAATGATCCGCGCCCTGGAACACGACGAGCGCTTCGGGGCTCGCGGCGAGCTCGCGCCATTGCGAATTCGCGCGCGCCACATGCGCCCGCAGCGTGCCGAGCCTGGAAGCCGCGCGGTCGAGAAGAAACGGAACGGCGTTGGCGATAAGTCCCTTCGGCCCATTGCTGATCATGAGGCCGAGAGGGCGCGCCTCAATCAGCGCATGTTGTTTGGTGAGATCGTCTTCACGGTGGAGCGGCGGCTCGTACAAAGGACTTACTCCGTCGCCTGTTCGACGCCGCCGAAACGCCTCGCGACATAGGCCTCAACCAGGGCCTTGAACTCCTCGGCGATGCGAGGGCCCCTGAGCGTCACGGTCTTGACGCCGTCGACGAACACCGGGGCGGCCGGCGTCTCGCCGGTACCGGGCAGCGAAATGCCGATGTCGGCGTGCTTGCTTTCGCCGGGACCATTGACGATGCAACCCATCACGGCGACGTTGAGGCGCTCGACGCCCGGATAGCGGGCGCGCCACTCCGGCATCGAAGCCGACAGGTGGGCCTCAATGTCGCGCGCGAGCTCCTGGAATACCGTAGAGGTCGTCCGTCCGCATCCCGGGCAGGCGGCGACCTGCGGGACAAAGATGCGGAACCCCATGGTCTGAAGAAGCTCCCGGGCGACCCGGACCTCCTGCGTGCGGTCGCCCCCGGGCTCGGGGGTTAGCGAAATGCGAATGGTGTCGCCAATGCCCTCCTGCAGCAGCACGCCGAGGGCCGCGGAGGACGCGACGATCCCCTTGGAGCCGATGCCGGCCTCGGTGAGGCCGAGGTGAAGCGCGTAGTCGCAACGCCGGGCCAGGATGCGATAGACCGTAATCAGATCCTGCACCGCCGAAACCTTGGCCGACAAAATGATACGCGAGCGCGGCAGGCCGATCGCCTCGGCGCGCTCGGCGGAAAGGAGCGCGGAGCGGACCATCGCCTCGCGGGTCACCGCACGTGTATCGAGGGACGCGGCGCTCGCGGCGTTTTCGTCCATGAGATGCGTCAGCAATTCCTGGTCGAGCGAACCCCAGTTGGCGCCGATTCGCACCGTCTTGCGGTTGCGGATGGCGATTTCGACGATCTGGGCGAACTGCAGGTCGCGCTTATTCTTGAAGCCGACATTGCCCGGGTTGATGCGGTACTTGTCGAGCGCCTCGGCGCAGGCTGGATGGTCGGAGAGCAGCTTGTGGCCGATGTAATGAAAATCGCCGATCAGCGGGACCGAGACGTCCATCGCTGCGAGCCGGTCGCGGATGCGCGGCACGGCGGCGGCGGCCTCGTCCCGGTCGACGGTCAGGCGCACGAGCTCCGAACCGGCGCGGGCGAGCGCCGCGATCTGGCGCGCCGTCGCCTCGACATCGGCGGTGTCGGTATTGGTCATCGACTGGACGACGACGGGAGCGCCGCCGCCGACGGTGACGGCCGACGACCCCTCGCCGATCGTAACGGCGACGGTCGCTCGGCGCGCGCTCGGGCCGAACGCCGGCCCGGCCGGTAAAGCATTCATCGAGACGTCCCTTGGCGGCGCCGTCCGCGCCGCGGCTGATCGTCGGGTTCTAGGTCGCGACGGCGGAATTGTCATCCGCGACGCTTCGCCCTCTCGAAAGCTTCATCGCAATGCAATATGACCTTTTTACGCAAACAGCGTCCGCCAGGCGTGGGTCGCGTGGCGGTGATTTTTGGAGGACCGCCTCATGTCGCTCGCCAACCACCATGCCGTCGTTACCGGCTCCACCAGCGGGATCGGCCTCGCCGTCGCCCGCGCGCTCGCCCAGGAAGGCGCCAGCGTGATGATCAATGGCTTTGGCGATCCGAAGGCGATCGAGGAGGAGCGCGCCAAGATCGAGAGCGAATTCAAGGTCAAGTGCGTCTACAACGGCGCCGACATGTCGAAGGGCGCCGAGGTCGAGGCGATGGTCAAAGACGCGGCCGAAAAACTCGGAACCGTCGACATTCTGGTCAACAACGCCGGCATCCAGTTCGTCTCGCCGATCGAGGATTTCCCCGCCGAGAAATGGAACGCGATCATCGCCATCAACCTGGTCTCCGCCTTTCACACCATCAAGGCGGCCGTCCCCGGCATGAAGGCGCAGAAATGGGGCCGGATCATCAACACCGCCTCCGCCCACTCGCTCACCGCCTCGCCGTTCAAGTCCGCCTATGTCTCGGCCAAGCACGGCCTCGCGGGCCTCACCAAGACCGTCGCTCTCGAACTCGCCACCTTCGGGGTGACCTGCAACTGCATTTCGCCCGGTTACGTCTGGACGCCGCTGGTCGCCAACCAGATCCCCGACACGATGAAGGCGCGCAACATGACGCGCGAGCAGGTGATCAACGAGGTCATGCTGGACAGACAGCCGACCAAGCAGTTCGTCACCGTCGACCAGATCGCCGCGATGGCCATCTTTCTCTGCTCCGACGCGGCCTCGCAGATCACCGGAACCAATATTTCGATCGACGGCGGCTGGACGGCGCAGTGAGCCGAGCCTCCGGCCGGGACGGCGACGACGGCAAGGCGATCAACCTCGCCCTTCAGGGCGGGGGGTCGCACGGCGCCTATGCATGGGGCGTGCTCGACGCGTTGATCGAGGACGACCGGATCGAGATCGGCGCGATCAGCGGCGCGAGCGCCGGCGCGTTCAACGCCGTGATCTACGCGGCCGGTCTCGCCGAGGGCGGACGCAAGGGCGCGCGCGAAAAGCTGGAAAAATTCTGGCTCTCCGTCTCGACGGAGGGTTCGTTGGCGCCGGCGCAGCGGAAGCTGATCGACGCCTGGCTCCAGCCGTTGGGAGTCGTCTGGCCGGGAACAGGGTTTCTCGGCGCCTGGGCGGAGGCGATGGCGCAATTCGCCAGCCCCTATGCGCTCAACCCGTTCAACTTCAATCCGCTGCGCCACCATCTGGCCGCACTCGTCGACTTCGGGCGCCTGCGCGCCTACGAGACGCCGAAACTGTTCGTCGCCGCCACCAACGTGAAGACCGGTCGCGGCGAGATCTTTCGGCGCGACGTGCTGACCGCCGACCACGTCATGGCCTCGGGCTGCCTGCCGCAGCTCTTCCGGGCGGTGCGGATCGGCGACGACTTCTACTGGGACGGAGGCTACGCCGGCAATCCGCCGCTCTGGCCGCTGTTCTACGAGACGGCCTGCCGGGACGTGATCATCGTCCAGATCAACCCGATCGAGCGCGCCGACGTCCCGCGGACGCCCGAGGACATCATGAACCGGTTGAACGAGATCACGTTCAACGCCAGCCTTCTCGGCGAATTGCGCGCCGCCGACTTCGTCGCCCGCCTGATCCGCTCGGGAGTCCTTCAGAGCCAGAGCTATCGGCTCGAGCGGCTGCACCGCATCGGCGGCGCGGGCAAGCTCGAGCGCTTCCCCGCCTCGACCAAGTTCGACGTATCGTGGCCGTTTCTCCTGCGGCTGCGCGACCTCGGCCGGGCGGACGCAAGAGCCTGGCTCGAGGCGCACTACGATTCGATCGGGGTCGAGAGCACGCTCGACATCGACGAGACGCTGAAGCGCGAGCCGGCGAAACTGCCGGTCGACGGCGCGGCGGCGGCGAAACTCTAGGCGTTGGCTCGCATTACGGGTAGCTGTGATACATCGCCGAACCGCTGAGATCGCTCACGCCGGCAGTTCCCATCGAAGCGATCTCGTCGGCCGACAGCAGCCGATTCCAGATGGCGAAATGAGCGATCGCGCCCTTGAAGCCCGTGGTCTCAGCTCATCAGTCCCTCCGACCGTGATGGGGCCGGGTCCGTGCTGAGGCTGAACGTTGAAGTCGCCGTATTTGTCGCCGTTCGAGCGCTGCGCCTCGACGGACTGCTTCCACAAGATACAGCCGGTGGAGGTGTCGCCCGGCGAAATCCAGGGTTCGGCCTGGCCCACCACGAACAGCCATTTTCCGAGTTCAACCGGCGTCTCGTCATTTTTGGAGACGCCGTATTCCATGTAGGAGCCGTTTCCCTCGCCGCCGCTCAAGTTGAAGGTATAGAAGGAACGGCGCGAATGTCGGTTGGGGTTGGTCTGATTGTAGAATCGGAGGGCCCACTCCACATCGGTCGAAGGTCCTACGGCTTTCTCGATGAAATGAACGTACTGGTCGACCGAACCGGCGGTGTTCGCGTTGTCGAGCGCAAGCGGACAAAGCCACACGGCGAGGGTCAGCGCGTTGGCGGAGGGTTGCGAATATTTGAGATCGTCGTCAATGGTCAAAACGCTCCCCAACGCTCCGTCGAAATAGGGGGCCTGCGAGGAACCGAAGGGAAGGACGGCGAGCGCGACTCCCGCTGCCGGAACCGTTGCGTCGTGAAGGCCCATTTCGTCGTGACAGGACGAGCCGGCGGCATCGTCGAGCGGCCAATAGCTCGTCGGCGCCAAGTTCAGGATGGTGTCCTTAAGGCTCATGGTCCTTGACCCCTCGAAGGCGGCGATGAAGGCTGGAGCGCCGGTTGGGCGACTGTATCCGGATGAACCTATCTTCGAGGTGATGATGCCGGGGACTTGGCTTTGGGGCAAGAGGGAACGGCGCGACGACAGGAAGCGTCTTCTGGGCAGTCCTGACGCGGCGCGGCCGCTATAGCGGGATTCCGCGCCCTTCCGAAAATCGTTTGACCGAATCAGCGGGATCGATTCCAGTCGCCTGGTGAAGACGAATCGCAATTTCCTCAGCGCAGCGGATCGGGCCGACCTGGTGAAGATCGT
>NZ_JBKQOT010000068.1:0-14877 GCF_052145395.1 Roseiarcus sp. | reverse complement strand
GAAGGTAGAACATGTGGTTCGCCATGGGCATGCGGGTGGCGTCGGCGTTCCACACCAGAAGGTCGAAGGGCATCGGTTCTTTGCCCTTCAGATAATTGTTGACGTAGTAAGACCAGATCAGGTCGTTCGGCCTCAGCATGTTGAAGGCCTGCGCCATGGACGTGCCTTCGAGATAGCCCTGCTCGGCCATACGCTGTTCAGTCTGCTTCAACTGCTCCGCGTCGACGAACACTTTGAGGTCGCCAGCATCGGTGAAGTCGATCTGGGTGGTGAAGAAGGTCACGCTGTCGATCCGGTCGTCGCCGACCGCCGCCATGTAGCCGAGCGTCGCGGCGAGCAGCGTGCCGCCGACGCAATAGCCGATCGCCGTCACCTTGCGCTCGCCAGTCGCCTGTTCGACGGCGTCAAGCGCGGCCAGAATGCCTTCGTTCATGTAGGCGTCGAAATCCTTGTCGGCGTGCCTGGCGTCGGGATTAACCCAAGAGACGACGAACACGGTCAGGCCCTGCGACACCGCCCAGCGGATGAACGATTTCTCCGGGTTCAGGTCGAGGATATAGAACTTATTGATCCAGGGCGGAAAAATGAGCAGCGGCCGCCTGTAGACGTCGGGCGTCGTAGGCGCGTACTGGATGAGCTCGATGAGGTCGTCGCGGAAGATCACCTTGCCGGGCGAGGTTGCCATGTTGACGCCGAGCTTGAAGGCGCTGGCGTCGACCTGTCGGATGCGGATGTTGCCCTTGCCGGCCTCGATGTCCTCGGCCAGCATCTTGAGCCCCCGAACGAGGTTCTCGCCGCTTTCGGCCAGCGTCGCGCGCAGCAGCTCCGGGTTGGTGCCGATGAAGTTCGACGGGGCGAAGGCGGCGGACACCTGCTTGAGGTAGAACTGGGCTTTGTGGCGCGCATGCGGCTCCATGTCGTCGGAGTGCCTGACGAGGTTCTCGGTCCAGTCAGACGTCAGCACGTAGGCCTGCTTGAGGAAGTCGAAAAACGGATTGTCGCGCCACTCCGCATCGGAGAAACGTTTGTCCTTGCTCTCGGGTTCGGCGATCGGCTTGGCCGTTCCGCCCTGGAAGCGCTGGAGCGTGGCCGCCCACAGATTGATGAACTGGGTCGCGAAGGCCGTCTGGGCCTCGAACGCCCGCCTGGGGTCGGCCATGTAATATTCCGCGACATGGCCGAGCGAGCGGACCATCTCGCCAACCTCCTCGGAGACGTTGGTCTTGACCTCCCCGGTTTCGCGCGGACGCAAATAGGCCGCGAAGATTTTGCCGACGAGCTCGATGGCGTTGGTGATGTTGCGGGAGAGCGCCTCGACGTTCGGCATCGGATATTGCGCGCCGAAGCCGACCGGCTCGCCCTGGGCTGGGGGGCGAGACGCCGGGCCAGGCGCGGCCTTTGCGGGCCCAGCCTGCGCGGCCGCGGCGACGGGCGGCGGGGCGCTGGCGACCGCCGGGCTCCCGATCTCGGGCGCCTTTGTCGCCGGCTCCACGCGGATCGGCGTCTCCGGCGGCGGAACGTTCGGCGGCGTCGCTTTCTCGGCGGGCGCGGAGTTCGACTGCGCCTCCACGGGCGTCTCGGGCGCGGCTCTGGCGGCCGGCGTCGCGCTCTCGCCTGTCGAAGCGATGGTTGCTTCGGCCGACGCGCTCGGCGACTCCGTCGAGTCGGGCGGCGCAGTCTCCGGCTGCGCTGGGACTGACCTCTTGCGCGACGGTTTGGCGGGAGCGGTCTTGGCGGACACGCGTTTTGCCGTGGCGCCGACCGGCGGCTCCGCCGTCTGCGTCGCCGGCGAGGGGTTTGCCGCCGGAGCGAGCGATTCAGGCGGGTCGGGTAGGGCGGCCGGCGTGTTCACCCAATCGTCGAGCGACTCGGCGTTGGGCGCTTCGGCCGGAGTTTTGCGCGGCTTCGCCGCCGGGGTCTTCGTCACGTTGACCCATTTCGGCTTGGACGACGCGTTGCCCGAGGATGCGGCCGAACTCGACGGAGCGTTGGCGGCGGTCTTGGCTGCACCCGACGCCTTTGGCGACGGCGCTCCTTTCGACTTCGCCGGCCCGGCGCCCGGGCCGTGAGCGATGCCGTCTGCGACTGCCTCGACAGAAGCCCCCTTGGCTCGGGATTTCGAGGTCTTAGCGCGAGTCGGTGCCATGGATGAGCGTTCCCTGTTTCAGTTCGGGGAAGACCCCGTCCCGTTTTCGTCATAATAGGTCACTACGCCAGCATGACGCCATAACGACTTTTGACGAGATGGCGATTGTTCGGTTCGGACGAAGGCGAGCAGGAGCAGAGGACGGGCGACATGGTCGCAGCGCGCGTGACGAAATGGGCGTTGGCGTTCGCCGCCATCTGCGGCAGCGCCTCCGTCGCTGCCGCCCAGCAGGCCGACAACCCGATAAAAAGCGTGATGAAGATCATCGGGTTCGCGACCGACGCGCCAAAGGCGCAGGATTTCGTCGTCCAGTCGCGGCCGCAGAAGGACCCGGACTACATTCCGATCTTCCAGCCGCCGCCGGAGCCCGCTCGCCCGGCCCTCAAGGACAAGGATCTGAGCGCGCTCAAGGGCGATCTCGATTCGGTGGAAAAGCGGGCTGATGCAGTCCGCAGCGCGTTTCCGCCCGCCGCCAAGGCTGTCGCCGAACAGCAGGCTGACGCGAAGAAGGCGAAATCGACGCCGGCGTCGGCCGGCCAGTAGCAAGGGTTTGCGGCGGCGCCCCGCTCGATGCTAACAGAACCGTGACGGCGGGAAGCGCCGGAAAGCCGGGCCATTTACCCAGGGATTATTTTCTCAGATGAGCGATTTTCACCGTGTGCGGCGCCTGCCGCCTTACGTCTTCGAGCAGGTCAACAAGCTCAAGGCCAAGGCCCGCGCCGCTGGCGCCGACATCATCGATCTCGGCATGGGCAACCCTGATCTGCCCGCGCCGAAGCATGTGATCGACAAACTCGTCGAAACCGTCGGCAAGCCGCGCACCGACCGCTATTCGGCCTCGAAAGGCATCGCCGGCCTGCGCCGGGCGCAGGCGGGCTACTACGGACGACGCTTTGGGGTGAAGCTCGACCCCGAGACCCAGGTCGTCGTCACCCTCGGCTCCAAAGAAGGCTTCGCCAACATGGCGCAGGCAATCACGGCGCCGGGCGACGTCGTGCTGGTGCCGAACCCATCCTATCCGATCCACGCCTTCGGCTTCCTGATGGCGGGCGGCGTCATCCGTTCGGTTCCGATAGAGCCGACGCCGGACTTCTTCGTCGCGCTCGAGCGTGCCATCATCCACTCGATTCCGAAGCCGATCGCAGTCGTGGTCTGCTATCCGTCCAACCCGACGGCGATGGTGGCCTCGCTCGACTTCTACAAGGACCTCGTCCTGTTCGCACGGAAGCACGAGATCTTCGTGCTGTCCGACGTCGCCTACGCCGAGGTCTATTTCGAGGACGAGCCGCCGCCGTCCATCCTTCAGGCGCCGGGCGCCTTCGACGTCGCCGTCGAATTCTCGTCGTTGTCGAAGACCTTCTCGATGGCGGGCTGGCGAATGGGATTCGCGGTCGGCAACGAGCGGCTTTTGGCGGCGCTGGCGCGCGTCAAGTCCTATCTCGACTACGGCGCTTACACGCCGATCCAGGTCGCGGCCGCGGCGGCCCTCAACGGGCCGGAGGACTGCATCCGCGAGATGCGCGCGACCTACAAGCGCCGCCGCGACGTGATGATCGAGAGCTTCGCCGCCGCCGGCTGGGCGATCGACAAGCCGAGCGCCTCGATGTTCGCGTGGACGCCGGTTCCCGAGCGTTTCCGCCATCTTGGCAGCCTGGAGTTCTCCAAGCTCCTGATCGAGAAGGCCGACGTGGCGGTCGCCCCAGGCATCGGCTTCGGCGAGCACGGCGACGATTTTGTCCGGCTTGCGCTGGTCGAGAACGAGCAGCGCATCCGTCAGGCGGCGCGCGGCGTTCGCCGGTTCTTCGACACCGCCGACGACACGCTGCACAACGTCGTGAAGCTGAAGCAGCCGGCGTGAGCGCTCGGATGATCTCAAAAGGGCGCGCGGGCGCGCCCTAGAAGAGCTGGGCTCGCACGGTGATCGTGTCGCCGGGCCGCACCGGGTAGGAGAGCGGCGCGGCGAAGGTCGCCGGCTGACCTCCGACAACGCGGGTGAGCGCAACGCTCGTCTCATTGGCGAGGGGCGCGAATCCTCCCGCCACTGCGACCGCCTGCTGGACCGTCATGCCGTTGATGAACGGATACTCTCCGGGGCAGCCGACTGCGCCAAGTATGAAGAACGGCCGGAAGTCCTCGACCTCGATCGAGACGCTCGGATCACGCAGGTAGCCTTGGCGCAGCCGTGCGGCCACCGTGCGCTCGAGCTCGGCCGTCGTCAGGCCCTGCGCGGGGACGCGGCCGATCAGCGGCATCGAGACGGCGCCCGAGCTGTCGACCGAATAGGTGTTGGTGAGATCGCTCTGGCCAAAGACGAGGATGCGCACCCGGTCGCCGCCGGCCAGCCGGTAAGGCGCGTTGACGGCCGCCTGCGGCGCCGGCGCCTCAGAGGGCGGCGTCGCGCAGCCCGCGAGCGCCGCAGTCGCCAGAATTGCCGCAAAGACCCGCAAGAGACTCATCGCAACATCCGCGCCGCAAGGCCGGGCGCACGGGTTCGGTCTATCGAGGTATGGTTAACGAACGGCTGACGGTGCGACAGTCTTAACGGTCGGGAAACCATGTCGGACGAAACTGCGCCTGAATTCGCAAGCGTTCGACGAGCGTGAAGGGACGGACCGAATGGCCGACGCCAGGAGCGAAAATACCGTCGACCGTCCAAGCTTTCTCGCCGGCCTCGGCCGGCGCTGGCGGTGGATTGCGGCGGGGACGCTGGCGGGGTTGCTCGCCTGCGCGGTTTTCCTCATCGCCGTCCCGCCGCGCTATGCCGGGGTCGCAACGGCGCTCCTTGATCCGCCGCCTGGCGTCGACTCCGGCGGCGGCGCTGCGCCGGTGGACGGGGCGGACGCCGGGGCGCTCATCCTCTCGACCGACATCGCCGGGGCCGCGATTGCAAGGCTTAGCCTCGATGCGAACCCGGAGTTCCGAGGCGAGGCTGCTTCGGACGCCGGCGTAGTCGACGCGTTTCTGTCGCGGCTGACGATTGCGCGGTCGCAGCGCTCGCGCACGGTCGCGATCACGTTCGTCTCGCGCGACCCGGAGCTGGCGGCCCGGGGCGCGAATACGGTCGCCGAACTCGCCATGCAGTCCGTCAACGAGGCGAGGGCGAGGGCGGCCCGCGCTCAACAGGCGCGGCTCGCTGAGAAGATCGCGGACGCTGAGGGCAGGGCGGCCGACGCGGATGCGAAGGTTGAGGCCTTCCGCGCCCAGTCCGCGTCGCAGCCGGAGGGCGGTCCAGCGGCCGGGGCCGATATGTCCGCCGACCTCAACGCGAAACTCTCCGGCGCGCGCGCCGCCGAGGCGGCGGCCTCCGGAAAGGCGGATATGTTGCGGCGGCTCGAACGGGACGGGCGCCTTGCCGACGCGCCGGCGTCGGTTGCGGATGACGCGTTGCGGCGCCTTCTCGATCAGCGCGCTGCGCTCAGGGCGGAGATCGCCGAGGCTTCGAAAACCCTGTTGCCCCTGCATCCGCGGATGAAGGATCTCGCCTCCCAGCTTGCCGGCCTGGACGCTGCCGTTCGTGACTCGGCCGATAGGACCGCCCGCGCGGACGAAGCCGAAGCCCGGCAGGCGGGCGCCGAGGCCGACAGGCTCGAAGCGACCCTCGCCGAGCGAGCGAAGGCCGCCGCCGCTCCGGCCGCCGCCGCGTCGCTTCAGTCGCTCGAGGCCAAAGCGAAGGCGGCGCACGACGACCTGGCGTCCTATCAGCAGATGGCGCGGGAGGCGCGCGCGGCCGCCGAGGCCGACGGGGCGCGGATCCTGGCGCGGGCCGAGCCGCCGAAGGCGCCGATCTTTCCCAAGGCCGGGCCGACTCTGCTCGCGGGCGGGTCCGCCGGCTTGATTCTCTCGGCCCTTGCCGCCGCCGGCGCGGCGCTCGTGGTGCGCGGCCGCAAGTCGAGTTTGCCGTCGGCGCCGGTCGAGCCGGAAACCCTCAAAGTCGCGCCGCCGCCAACGGTGGCGGAGCTCGATTCGGCCCAGGCGCCCGCTCCGCCGCTCCGCGCCGCTCCGCCGCCCGGCGCGCTGGATGCCGCCGCCGGCCTCGTCGAGACGCTCCGGCGGATGAAAGCGAAGGACAATCTGGTGGTTCTTGTCGCGGGAGACCGGACGGGACAGGCGCTCGCGATCGCGCTGGAAGCCGCGCGCAGCTTCGCCGCGGAGCGTGACGCCGTCTTCGTCGACCTCGGCGAGACGCAGGACTGGCTCGCCGACATCCTTTATCGCGAAGCGCCCGACGAGCCGGCTGTCGTCGGCCTTTCCGACCTGATCGCGGGGCGCGCGGGCTACGGCGCGGTGATCCAGCGCGATTTGTCGTCGAGCCTGGACGTCGTCCTTCCGGGAGCCAGCGGCGGAGGCGGGCGCGTCGAAGAGGCGCTGACGGCCTTTGCGGCGGCCTATCCGGCTGTCGTCCTGCACGCCTCGAATTGGCGGGTCGCATGGGCGCGGGCGGCGGCGGCCTTTGCCGATCTGGTCGTCATCGTGGCCCCGGCTGCGCGGGTCGAGGCGGCGCGGGAGGCGGCGGAGGCCGCCCTCGGCGACGCCTGCCCGACCTTCTTGCCCTTCGCCGTCCGGGCGGCGGCGAGGACGGCCGAGCCGGTCGGCTGACCGGCGGGCGGCCGGGCGGAGGTTTTCAAATCTGGGCCGGTTTTGAGCCTTTTCAAAGCGTTGCAGCGCTTTTTCCAGGCGGCCTCAAACGCGCTTCGTTCTTCCGGATCGCCACGTCCGCGCGGAACCATGGGTTCTCGCGAATGTCGGAGAGGCTGGATCTGCGCGCGGTCGCGAAGCGGTTCGAGGACGGCGCCGAACCCAAGCGCCAGCGGCGCCGACCCCAAGCCAACGCGGCGCCGACCCCAAATCCATGCCAACTTTTTGCAGGACTTGCCCATTGCCGTTTCGAGCGTTTTCAAGGGTTTCCGACGCCACTGCCAGCACGCGCGAGCGCTTGGCCCTCGGGGAGTCGCTCGCAAAGTCGTCCGTAAGGACGCCGGCGAGCGCCCTGGCGGCGCAGGACGGGAAAGGGATCGGGAGGAGCGTGTTCGGCCACCTCTGAACCCTAGCGCTATTTCTGTTTTTGGGAAACAATCTGTTTGCTTTTATCGCGTTCGCGGTTGGTCGAGCAATGGGAACATCGCACCAAACGAGCCCTGTTTCGCGAAGGATAAGGGGGTCGAGCGGATGAGGTCGGGACCCTGCGGATAACAACGCGAGCCGTTGGCGCCGGCGCTCGGACCTTGAGCGACTGTTCGTGCAAATGCAGGTTGGGTTTCCTCATGAATAGCGCACGTCCAGATCATGAATTCGATCGGCATGCGCTCATAATCAACGCTCCATTAACGTCAGTCGATCCCGGCGCGAACGCTGATCACTGGATAAATCTTAATCCGGCAGGCAAAGGCCCGAAACGTATCGGCGCATACGCTTCGGATCCGGGACAACCCAACGAAATTGGAGCGACCATGTTCAGTCATCATTCCTTCGAGGGTTCGCGATTTCGCAATCGCGTCCTCGCCTCTGCCGCCGCGCTCGCGCTCGTCACGGCGGGCGCCGTGAGCGAAGGCGCGCTGACGACGCAGTCTTCGGCTGTTGCGGCGCCCGTGCCGACCGCCGGTCTCGCCGCCCAGGCCATGCCCTCGTTCGCGCCGCTGATCGATCGCGTCAAACCGGTCGTCGTTTCGGTCAAGGTGAAGATCGTCCGCCAGAACGACCAAGGCGGCCAGGGCGGCTGGAGCGAGCGGTTCGGCAATCTGCCGCCAGAAATCCAAAGATTTTTCGGACCCTTCGGCGAGAACGGCGTTCCTAGCCCGCAGTCGGTGGTCTGGGGCGAGGGATCGGGGTTCTTCATCTCGTCCGACGGCTACATCGTGACCAACAATCACGTCGTGCAGGACGCGAAGTCGGTCACCGTGACGACGGACGACGGCAAGGTTTTGGACGCCAAGGTCATCGGAACCGACGCGAAGACCGATCTGGCGCTCCTGAAGGTCAACCAGCCCGGCGACTACCCTTATGTGAGTTTCGCCAAGGACGCCCCGAAGATCGGCGACTGGGTTCTCGCAATCGGCAACCCTTATGGCCTCGGCGGCAGCGTCACGGCCGGAATCATTTCCGCCAAGGGCCGCGACATCGGTGACGCTCCCTACGATCGCTTCCTCCAGATCGACGCTCCGATGAACAAGGGCAATTCGGGCGGCCCGACCTTCAACGAGGACGGTGAGGTGGTCGGCGTGAACACGGCGATCTATTCGCCGTCCGGCGGCAGCGTCGGGATCGGTTTCGCGATTCCTTCGGGCACGGTCGAACGGGTCGTGACGGCGCTCGAGCACGGCGGGGTCGTCGAGCGCGGCTACCTCGGCGTGAAGATCCAGGCGGTCGGTCCGGACATGGCCGAGGCGCTCGGGCTGAAGAACGCCCACGGCGCGATCGTCGACGAGGCGATGGCGGGAACGCCTGCGGCGGACGCGGGTCTCAAACCCGGCGACGTGATCACCAAGGTCAACGGCGACGAGGTCGAGGACGGGGGCGACCTGACGCTGAAAGTCGGCCAGTAAGCCCGGCGACAAGGTCGAGCCGTCGATCTTGCGCAACGGCGCCGAGCAAACGGTCAGCGCCACCCTCGCGTCGCAGACGGGGGAGAAGACAGCAAACGCAAGCACGCCGACGCCGGCCGGCCCCCAGCTCGGGCTTCAGCTCGCCCCGGCGCGCGAGGTCGACGGCGCCGGCCAGAACGGCGTCGCGATTGTCGGCGTCGATCCGATGAGCGCGGCCGCGGAGAAGGGGCTTGCGTCCGGCGACGTCATTCTGGACGTCGCGGGCAAGCCGGTGTCGACGCCGCAGGACGTGAGATCCGGCATCGCCTCCGCTCAGCAGCAGGGCAAGAGCGCGGTGCTGATGCGGGTCCAGACCGCCAACGGCGACCGGTTCGTCGCCTTCTCCTTCCCGAAGGCGTGACCGATTGAACCGGAATCGGCGCCCGCGGAGCCGCCGCGGGCCCCGCGCCGCAGTATGCGGCAGTTTCGCCCGGTTCGTGCCGGTGACCAGTTTGCGCGCCGATCGCCGCCTCGCCGCACGCGCTGGAGAACGGCGCGGGGCGCCAGCGGCTGCCTGCGGCGCCCGCGCGCAGCTTCCCGGAGAGTTCGACACCAAAGGAGTTCGTCGCGATCGATTGCATGTCCATTCGGACGCATTGTGGCCGTCGATAATGTCCGCTTTGAATGAACGCGAACCGCCGGCTTTCGGCTTCCCGGTCGGAGCGCCAAGGGTTGGATTCGGCCGCCAAGGGAGTGGGCGAGAGGAAGAGCGCGGCTCCAGGAGGCGATCGCAACGGTGCGAACGGCGTTGGAGGACGGCGCGACCCGTTCCCGGAGCCGCCGGGTCTCACGTCGCCATGGAAGGCGCCGTGATCGACGTCCCTCGGCTCTTCCGATCACCGGGACCCAAACCGCTTTTTTGCAGCGTCGCTGACAGGCGTATACAGACTCACCAGCGTCCCCTCGGGATCGCGAACTTGAGCCGCGCGGTTTCCCCAGGGCAACATCTTCGGCTCGAGCACGACTTCCAACTCATCCTTCAGCTTCGCGAACTCGGCGTCGACGTCATCGACCTCAAACTCGAGGATGGCGGTGCGGTTTGACGTCGGCTCAGCGCTGCCTTCCTTGAAAAGCGCAATCGTTTCGGCGCTGCCGATGGCGAGCGTGGCCCCTGACGTGACGATTTCGGCGAACGCCGGCGTCAGCCACTCCGCCGTTTGGCCCGTCACTTTCTCATAGAAGCTGACAAGGGCTTTGATGTCTCGGGCGATGAGACGCGTGGAAGCAAACTTCATGGCTTGATCCTTCCCATTTCCGTGAGGCGCGGTGCGCATGACCGAACTTGTGCCACAGGCCTGCTGCCAGCATCCTGTCAGCAGGAGTGAACTCGATGCGGCGCGCCGACCGTCTGTTTCAGATCATTCAGATTCTGCGCCGCTCGACGAGGCCGGTGACGGCCGAGGCGATTGCGAGCGAGCTCGAGGTCTCAAAACGCACAGTCTATCGCGACATGGCCGACCTTATCGGTCGGCGGGCGCCAATCGAGGGAGAGGCTGGGCTCGGATACGTACTCGGCGCCGACTACGACATGCCGCCCTTGATGCTGACGCCGGACGAAATCGAGGCTGTGGTCCTGGGGGCCCAGTGGGTGGCCGGGCAGCCGGATAAAATTCTGGCCAACGCCGCTCAGGACGTGATCGCAAAAATCGCGGCCGTCGTGCCCGAGCCGATGCGTCCCTTGATCGCTGCGCCGGGCGTGGGCGTGAGACCGAGAGCCAAAGCGCCCGAGGGATGGATCGACGCATCCAGGCTCCGACAGGCTGTCCGCAAGGGCTTGAAGGTGCGCCTTCGCTATCGCTCGGAGAGCGAAGAAGAGACCGAGCGAACCGTCTGGCCGGTCATCGTCGGCTATGGCGAGGGGACCGGAACGCTGATCGCATGGTGCGAGCTGCGGCAGGATTTCCGGCACTTCCGGATTGACCGGATGATCGAGGCTCGTGTGCTGGACGAGACGATCGGACTCCGCAAAGGAGACTTACGCACCCGCTGGCAACGCTGGCGCGAAGCTGAGCGCGCAAACCCTTGAGGGAAAGACCGCTTCCGAGCGGGCCGGGGAGTTGGGCGTCGTGCAGCCGACCAACGCCAAGGCGGACGTTGAGGCCTGCAGGCGTCGCGCGCGATCTACCGCTCTCGCATCGACGCTGCGGCGTCGATCAGGTTTTCCGGATGCACGCGGACGAAGCCGTTGTGCGGCCCCTCGGCGTCGGCGATCAGCAGAATGGCGAGCGACGCGGTCAGTGGCAGAATCGCATGCGTGGCCGAGGACAGCCGTTCGGCGCCGAAGCCGATGAGAAAATTGCAGCAGGCGCCGACGCCGATCAGCAGCAGCCAGACCTCGACCGGCAGCCGGTTCCGCCACGCGGCCGTCGTGTATCCGTAGGCGTTCAGGACGTCGTTCATGCCCGAAGCGACGAGCGCCGCGACCGCCGTCGGGTGGGCGTTGGTTTCCGGCGCGATCGCGGACCACAGCGCGCTCATCGTCCGGCCCGTGTCGGCTGCGTTCCTGGCGAGCTCTTCAGGCTCCCGGTCGCCGTAGAAGGCGAGGCGCTCGTCGACGAATTGGCCGAGCAGCGCGCGCGCCTTCACCGAGACGTCCGCGGGCATGAAGTCGAGCCGCGCGTATTCCGTGCCGATGGCGTTGGCTTCGGATTCTTCCAGGTTCTTGCGCAGGTCGTAGCGGCTGACGGCCATCGAAATCGCGAATCCTACGATCAGCCCGAATAGCGTGAACATGGCGTTACGCACCAGGTCGAACTCGGCGCGGTCGGCCGGCGTCAGCTTGTGTCCGTGGAGACGCGCGAGCACGCCGGCGGTCGTGCAGCCGACGAATACAGTGAGCATGGTGAAAAACAGGATCAGCGGGTGATCGACGAGCCAAAGCATGAAACGTCCCTCAAGGGCCGGCGGCTGCGGCGCGATGACGCGTTTCGTGGATTCGATTCGCCTCTTGCCACCCGGCGGCTCGGTAAAGCAAATCGGCCTGCGATTGAACCGCTTTCCCATAAGGTCTCCGTTTTTGCCGCCTTTTCCGCACCGCCTGATTTTCGTCCGCCGCGGCGAGACGCCGTACAACGCCGAGAATCGGCTGCAGGGCCAGCGCGACATTCCGCTGGGGCCCCGCGGCCGCGATCAGGCGAGCGCCGTCGGGCGCACTCTGCGCGCCCGCATCGGGTCCGAGATCGACCGGCTCGACGCGACGGACGCCTTTGTCGCTTCGCCCCTTCTGCGCACGCGCGAGACGATGGAGCTCGCCCGCGGCGCAATGGGTCTCGCGCCCGACCGCTATCGCCTCGATCCGGCGCTGAAGGAGCTCACCTTCGGCGACTGGGAAGGCCTGACCTGGCCGGAGGTCAGGGCGCGCGACCCCAAAGGCCTCGCCACGCGGCGCGCGGACAAGTGGGACTTCGTTCCGCCGAAGGGCGAGAGCTACGCGATGCTCGCCGGGCGCCTGTCCGCGTGGCTGCATACGGTGACGGCCGACGCGTTTGTCGTTTCGCACGGCGGCGTCGCCCGGGCGCTGATGACCCTCATCGCCGGCGTGCCCGGCGCAGTCGCCGCCAGCGCGCCGATCGTTCAGGGCCGCGCGATCGTGTTCGAGAAGGGCGGCTACGACTGGATCGGGTGACGAGGGACTGGAAACATAAAGCGATTTGCGTTGTAGACGCGTTCGGCGACGTCGGTGACCGCGTCCCCCGCGATCAGCGATCGCGGCTACAGTTGGACGCCTCGCTCCTCTTGGGAGCGTTCCTTCAAGCAAGATGTGATCGTTGCGCCGTCCGCAGAGGAGTCCGCCGCCAATCGAACTCATGTTAGGAGAGCGGCGCGCAGCGTTGCGCCCACGGCGTCCGCAGTCGCTTGCAGCGGGCGCTTTCCCCGCCGCCCTGGCGTCTTTTTCGGTCGCGGGCGGCCGGCGTCAAACGGGAAACGACCAAGAGGCCGCTTTGGAACGGCCGGCGGCGCGAACGCGCCAACGATCGTCGCCGGCTAGGCGCGTCCGAAAGAGGAGTCCCCTGGTGAATCGCATGACGAGGCCGCCGGCGGCGGCGCAGGCGCCCGAGATTGCGGCGGGGACGATTTTGCTGCTCGCCTCCGCCTGCGGCCTCATCGTCGCCAACATCTATTACGCGCAGCCGCTCGTCGGCCCGATCGCTCAGTCGCTCGGCCTCGCGCCGGGCGCGGCGGGGCTGGTTGTGACCATGACCCAGATCGGCTACGGGCTGGGACTCCTCTTCGTCGTGCCGCTCGCCGCCCGGTTCGAGAACCGCAGGCTGGGGGTCCTCTGCGTCGCGGCGAGCGCGCTGGCCCTGGCGCTCGCCGCCGTCTCCCGGTCGCCGGCGGCGTTGCTCGCGGCGATGGGCGCCGTGGGGCTCGTGTCCGTCGGGGTGCAGGTCCTCGTGCCGCTCGCCGCGCATCTCGCGCCCGAGGCGATTCGCGGGCGGGTCGTGGGGCTGGTGTCGAGCGGCCTGATGATCGGCATCATGGCGGCGCGGCCGGCGTCGAGTTTCGTCGCCTCGGCGCTGTCGTGGCGGGCGGTGTTCGTCGGGTCTGCGGCGCTGATGGCCGTTCTTGCGGTCGTCCTGTCGCGCACGCTTCCGGTCCGTTCGCCGCACACGCGCATCGGCTATGCGGCGCTGATCGGCTCCATGGCGCGCCTGGCGGCCGCGACGCCGGCGCTGCGCCTGCGCGCCTTCTACCAGACCTGCCTGTTCAGCGCCTTCAGCCTGTTCTGGACGACAGCGCCGCTCCTGCTCGCCGGCCCCCATTACGGGCTCACGCAGAAGGGCATCGCGCTCTTCGGGCTGGCGGGCGTCTCGGGCGCGGTCGGCGCGCCGGTCGCCGGTCGGCTCGCCGATCGCGGATGGACAGCGCCCGCGACTCTCGCGGCGATCCTGATCGTCGCCGCAGGCTTCCTTGTCACCCTCGTGGTCCCGCAGGGCTCGACGCTGGCGCTCGCGGCTCTCGTTGCGGCCGCCGTCGCGATCGATTTCGGCGTCCAGACCAATCTGGTGCTCGGCTTCCGCGCCGTTTTCGCGCTGACGCCGGAAGCGCGCGGCCGGCTCAACGCGGTCTATCTGGCGACGTTCTTTCTCGCCGGCGCGGTCGGCTCGGCGGTCGGCGCCTGGGCTTATGCGCGGGGCGGATGGCCGTTCGCGGGCGCGATCGGCCTCGCCCTTCCGCTGGTCGCGCTCGCGCGCTTCATTTTCCGGGCGGCGACAGGGCGCAGTTAGCGCGGGGGCGTTGGACGGCCTCCGTGCGCTTTGCTATCGAGACGGCAGAGGGCGGGGCAGGGGGATTTGGATGCATCGGGAGCTGTCGCTGTTCGTGGGCACGTTCACGACGCTGCTCGCCATCATCAATCCGCTCGAAGTGCTGCCGGTCTATCTTCAGCTCCTCGTCGGCAAGGACGTCGCGACCCACCGCGCCGTGGCGCGAAACTCGTGCTTCTACGCGCTCATGCTCTGCTTCTTCTTCCTCGTGTTCGGCACGCTGATGCTGCGCATCTTCGGCGTTCCGCTCGCCATGGTGCGGGTCGTCGGCGGCATCATTTTGATGCGGATCGGCTTCGAGCTGTTCACCCCGCCCAAGGACGGCGCATTCAGCGCCGGCGCCGCCGCCCCGGACGCCAACATCGCCTTCGTGCCGCTCGCCATGCCGCTGATGTTCGGCCCGGGCGCCATCGCCACCATCATCGGCATGACCGCGACCATCAGACAGTCGAGCGAGGAACTGCTGTCGTTCGTCGCCATCGCCGCGGCGATCGTGCTGACCATGGCCGTCACCTACCTCTGCCTCGCCTATGCGGACCGCCTGACCAAGTTTTTGGGCCGGATGGGGATCGACGCAGCTACGCGCATCGTCGGCTTCTTCGTCTCCGCGATCGGGGTCGGTCTCATCTTCGACGGGGTAGTCGAGGCGCTGGAGATACACGGCGTCACGTCGCTGCACTGAGGCGCAGGCGAACCGACCCGTTTCATTCTCGCAGAGGCGCCGCTCTCAACTCGCCACTCGACGAGCGGCGCCGCAGGCGACGCGCGCATTGGACAGCGGCGCCGACTGGATCATCCTTCGGGACGCGATGCTCGGCATCGCTCTTCAGGATGAGGGACGAGGCGCAAGCGGTTTTGCCTGAGCGATTACCATCTCGCAAGAACT
>NZ_JBKQOT010000067.1:0-5077 GCF_052145395.1 Roseiarcus sp. | reverse complement strand
GGCGCCGCCAAAAACGTGCTGGCGATCGCCTGCGGCGTCGCCGCCGGGCGCGGCCTCGGCGCCAGCGCGGTCGCGGCCCTCATCGCGCGCGGCTTTGCCGAACTAAGGCGGTTCGGCGATGCGTTCGGGGCGCGCAGCCAGACCCTGATGGGACTCTCCGGTCTCGGCGATCTGGTTCTGACCTGCTCGTCGGCGCAGTCGCGCAATTTCGCCTTCGGCCTCGCGCTCGGCAAGGGCGGGAGCGTCGAAGCGGCCAAGTCAGGAGGGCTCGCCGAGGGCGCCTTCACCGCTTTGGCCCTGACGGAAATGGCGCGCGCCCGCGGCGTCGACATGCCGATCGCCCATTGCGTCGAGGCGCTGATAGAGGGATCGCTCGACGTCGCAGGCGCTGTCGGCGCGCTGCTCGGCCGTCCGCAGAGGGGCGAGGAGTGATCGGCCCGGGTAACGTCTCGGTTTGAATTGCGGCTTGGGGCGGAAAGATCATTCGAAGCCGACACGTTGGACGGCCGGACTGCGCAAAGAGCAGCCATTCGCCATCGGCGCGGCGACCGGATAAAATCTACCCCGAGAGAACGAAACCGCTTGCGCGGCGACGGCAGTGGCTTATGTCGGGACGGACCGAATCGGAGCGACGATATCCCCCCTAATCCGTGCTAAACTATATAGGATGCGGGGAGCGCGGGATGCCCGAAACTCGCAAACTTGCGGCGATCCTATGCTCGGATGTGGTCGGCTTCAGCCGGCTCGCCGGCGCCGATGAAGATCGAATTCTGGCGCAGCTGAGGGCGCTGCGAAGCGATCTCATTGACCCCATGATCGCGGTGCATAACGGCCGCATCGTCAAGCGCAGTGGCGACGGCGCGCTGGTCGAGTTCCGCAGCGCAGTCGCCGCCGTGCGTTTTGCCATCGAAGTGCAGAACGCGATGGCCGAACGCAACGCCGGAGTGCCCGAGGACCGTCAGATCGTCTTTCGGATCGGCATCCACATCGGCGATGTGGTCGAGGAGAGCGACGGCGACCTGATGGGCGACGGCGTCAATATCGCCGCGCGGCTCGAAGGCATCGCCAAGCCTGGAGCGATCTGTCTTTCCGAGCAGGCCTATTGGCAGGTCAAGAGGCGGCTCGAGCTCGCCGTGACCGATCTCGGCCCGACCCAGCTCAAGAACATCGCCGAACCGATCCGCGTCTATTCGATTGACGTTGGCCAGCCCGCCCGAGCGAAACCCACGCTGACCGCGGCGCATGAAAAATCCGCTGCGCCGCGGCGTTTCTCCATCGTCATTCTGCCCTTCACCAACATCGGCGGCGATCCGGAACAGGAGGATTTCGTCGATGGCGTAACCGAGAGCTTGACGACAGACCTGTCGCGGATTCGCAACGCCTTCGTCATCGCGCGGAGCACCGCTTTCACCTTCAAGCGCAAGGCGATCGATGTGAGGTCGCTCGGCCGTGAACTGAACGTGCGCTACGTGCTGGAAGGAAGCGTCCGGCGCCGCGGCGCTCGCATGCGGGTGAACGTTCAGCTCGTCGACGCTGAGAGCGGCAGCCATGTGTGGGCGGAGCGGTTTGACAAGCCTGTCGCCGATTTCTTCGAAATGCAGGACGAAATCGTCGCGAGGATCGGCAATCAGCTCGGAACGGAGCCGGTCCAAGCGGAGGCGCGCCGGGCGCAGCCACCAACCCCCGATGCGATCGATCTCACCTTTCGGGGCATGGCTTCGTTTGTTAAGGGGCTGACCGGGGAAAACATGTCGAAGGCCCGCGCGTTCTTTGAGCGCGCGTTGGCGATCGATCCCGACAACGTGACCGCGCTTGTCGGGATCGCCTTTGTCGACTTTCTCGTCGCGGCCTATCTCTATCCCGAAGACAGGGCCGCTCGCGTGGCTTCCGCCGAGGCTGCGGCGCTCAAGGCGCTTTCACTCGCGCCCGATTACGCGCCCGCTCACTTCGCCCTCGGGACCGTGCTTGGAGTCACCAAGGGCCCCGAGCTGGGGATCGCCGAATGCGAGCGGGCGCTCGCGATCAATCCGAACCTGGCATCCGCTCACGCGACGATCGGAATATTCAAAGTCTATGTCGGACACCCCGAGGAGACCGAGCCTTGCGTCAGCGAGGCGCTTCGGCTCAGCCCCCGCGACAGCTTCGCTTTCACCTGGCGGATGTTCGTCGGGATTTCCAAAATGCACCTGGGGCGAAACGACGAGGCGCTCGTCTGGCTGCGGCGATCGATCGAGGACAACCGCAACAACCCGATGTCCCACTTCCTTCTCGCAGCGACGCTCGCGCTGCTTGGCCGCACAGACGAAGCGCGCGCGGTCGCCAAGGGCGGCCTCGAGCTCAATCCAAAGTTCACGATCGCGCGCTACCGGGATGGACCGTGGCGACCCCCATCCGCGGCTCACTCGGCGCTCAAAGCGCAGATCATCGACGCTCTGCGCCTGTCGGGGGTTCCGGAAGGATGACCGCCGCCCGCAAGCTCGCCGCGATCCTCGGCGCCGACGTCGTCGGCTATTCGCGTGTCATGGACGAGGACGAGGCCGAGACCGCGCGGGCGACGCCACGAGCGGCGCGACAGCCCTCCCGATTATCTTCGAAACCCGTATTTCAAACTGAGACACGATTTACGAATTCCGGCCGCTTGGCTTTGCCCGCGGGCTCGCGTAATCCTCGAGGATCCCGCGGAGGTCCTCCCATGCTGTTCATCGCCACCTGTGTCGATAAGCCGCAAAGCGTCGAGACGCGTCTCGCAAACCGCCCGGCTCATCTCGACCATCTGAAAAGTCTCGGCTCGAAGGTGAAAATCGGCGGCGCGATGCTCGCCGACGACCTTCAGACGCCAGTCGGGTCGATGCTGATCTTCGAAGGCGAGAGCCTCAAGGAGATTGAGTCGATTCTCGCGCAGGACCCTTATACGCTCGCCGGCCTGTTCGAGAGCGTCACCGTGAAACCCTATCGGCAGGCGGTCGGTCAGGCCCTTACGTGAGGGGAGCATGGCGCACTGGCTGTTCAAGAGCGAGCCGTCGGCGTGGTCGTTCGAGAAGCTCGCGGGCTGCGGACCGGACGGGACCGATTGGAGCGGGGTGCGCAACCATTCGGCCAAGCTCAATATGCAGGCGATGAAGGTCGGCGAGCAGGGGTTCTTCTATCATTCCAACGAAGGCAAGGCGATCGTGGGGATCGTCGAGGTGTCAAAGGCTTACCGGCCCGATCCGAGCGATAAGACCGGCAAGTTCGGCATGGTCGACATTCGCGCCGTCCGGCCGTTGCCGCGTCCGGTGACGCTCGACGCCGTGAAGGCGGAGAAGCGCCTTCACGCGATGGCGCTCGTCACGAACTCCCGCCTGTCGGTCCAGCCGGTGACGGAAGCGGAGTGGGCCCTCATCTCAGACATGGGCGGTCTCTAGCCGACGACATTCGTCAAAGTGCGCCGTACGGAATGGGTAAGACCAAAGCAGCACCGGAAGCTGGCTTGTCCAGCTTCCCCGCCTTGGGCATAAACTCTCGACAATGCTTGTATGCGTCGGCTCGGCCGGCGCGCAGGAATCTGCTGGGAGGAGCCCCGTGCACGACCACGTTTATGACGTTCCCGCCGAATGGGCGAAGCGCGCTTGGATCAATGACGCCAAGTACGAGGAGATGTACAAGCGTTCCCTGAGCGACCCGGAGGGATTCTGGGGCGAACACGGCAAGCGGATCGACTGGTTCAAGCCCTACACCAAGGTCAAGAACACGAGCTTCGACGCGCACAATGTCTCGATCAAATGGTTCGAGGACGGGGTGACCAATGTCGCCTACAATTGCGTAGACCGGCATCTGCCGAAGCGCGCCGACCAGGTGGCGATCATCTGGGAAGGCGACAACCCCAATGAATCCCGACACATCACCTACGCCGAGCTCTCGGAGGAAGTGAACCGTTTCGCCAACGTCCTGCATTTTCATGGCGTCAGGAAGGGCGACCGCGTCACCATTTACCTGCCTATGATCCCAGAGGTGGCCTACGCGATGCTCGCCTGCGCGCGCATCGGCGCCATCCATTCCGTCGTCTTTGGCGGCTTCTCTGCAGACGCGCTTGCCGGCCGTATCACGGATGCGAAGTCGGAAGTCATCATCACTGCCGACGAGGGTCTTCGCGGGGGGCGCAAGGTGCCGCTGAAAGCCAATGCCGACGTCGCTGTCCAAAAGGCGGGAGACGTGAGGCACGTGATCGTCGTCAAACGCACGGGTGGCGAGATCGACTGGACGCCGGGCCGCGACGTCTGGTACCACGAGGCGGCCGAGCGCGTCTCCACGAAGTGCCCGGCCGAGCCGGTCAACGCGGAAGATCCGCTGTTCATCCTTTATACGTCGGGTTCAACCGGCACGCCGAAAGGCGTCGTCCACACGACCGGCGGCTATCTCGTCTTTGCGGCGATGACGCACCAATACGTCTTCGACTACCACGAGGGCGACATCTACTGGTGCACCGCCGATGTCGGCTGGGTGACGGGGCACTCGTACATCCTGTACGGACCGCTCGCCAACGGCGCGACGACCCTGATGTTCGAGGGCATTCCGAACTATCCCTCGATGAGCCGCTTCTGGGAGGTCGTAGACAAGCATCAGGTCAACATCTTCTACACCGCGCCGACCGCCATCCGGTCGCTGATGGGCGCGGGCGAGGAGCCGGTGAAGAAGACCAGCCGCAAATCGCTCCGCCTTCTGGGCACGGTCGGCGAGCCGATCAACCCCGAGGCTTGGGAGTGGTATCACCGGGTCGTCGGCGAGCACCGCTGCCCGATCGTGGACACCTGGTGGCAGACCGAGACGGGCGGCATTCTGATCACCCCGCTGCCCGGCGCCACCAAGCTGAAGCCCGGTTCGGCGACCCGACCGTTCTTTGGCGTGATCCCGGAGATCGTCGACGGCGCCGGAAACCTGCTGGAGGGGGTGTGCGAGGGCAATCTCGTCATCGCCGACTCTTGGCCGGGGATGATGCGCACCGTCTACGGCGTCCTCGTCCGGTTTGTGAAGACCTACTTCTCCACCTATCCGGGCAAGTATTTCACCGGCTACGGCTGCCGCCGCGACGCCGACGGCT
>NZ_JBKQOT010000066.1:0-11846 GCF_052145395.1 Roseiarcus sp. | reverse complement strand
GCCGGAATAGTGGCGGTCGGCGAGCCGGCGCACCATCGCCGTGTACTCGTCGAGCAGCTCCGGCAGGATGGTGAAATTATCGTAGTTGACGATGGCGTAGACGCGCCCGCTCACCGGTGCGAGCTTCGTCTCGACGATCTTCTCCATCGCCTCGATGTCGTCCCGGTTTTGCAGCGCGAAGCTCTCGAGATTGATGAAGAGGACGTTCTGCAGCGGATCGAAGGTGAAGCGGCTCTCGAGCGGCACGCCGACGAGGTCGGCGCGCAATCCCATCGGCTCGGGCCGGAAGATGCGCGCGTCCATCTCGATCGGGTCGCGAGGAATGAGCGGCTTGAAATCCATCCGCGCAAGAATATCGCGCTCGATGTCCACGC
This sequence comes from Roseiarcus sp., assembly GCF_052145395.1. Taxonomy (NCBI): domain Bacteria; kingdom Pseudomonadati; phylum Pseudomonadota; class Alphaproteobacteria; order Hyphomicrobiales; family Roseiarcaceae; genus Roseiarcus; species Roseiarcus sp. Next base: position 11,472 of record NZ_JBKQOT010000066.1, on the reverse strand, counting down.
CAGGCGCGACCTCCACCAGTTCGAGCCCCTCGGGCCGTAACGCCAGCACGCAGCGCTCGGTGACGTAAAGCACGCTCTGACCGCGCTCGTCCGCGTAGGCGCCGCTGAAGGTGAGGTGCTCGACGTCGGCAACGAACTTCTTGTGCTTTGCCTCCTCGTCGATGACAAGCCGGCCGTCGCGCGCCCCAACCTTTTGCCGCCCGGCGCCGAACGAACCGACGAACACGACCTCCTTGGCGTTCTGGCTGATGTTGATAAAGCCCCCGGCGCCAGCGAGTTTCGGCCCGAACTTGCTGACGTTGAGATTGCCGCGCCGGTCGACCTGGGCAAGGCCGAGGAAGGCCGCGTCGAGCCCGCCGCCGTCGTAGAAGTCGAACTGGTAGGGCTGGTCGATGACCGCCTGGCTGTTGGTCGCCGCGCCGAAGTCGATGCCGCTCGCCGGCACGCCGCCAATGACCCCGGGCTCGGCGGTCAGCGTGATGAGATCGATGATCTTCTCCTCGTTGGCCACCGAGGCCACGCCTTCCGGCATGCCGATGCCGAGGTTCACGACGCTGTTGGCCTTGAGCTCGAAAGCGGCGCGGCGGGCGATGATCTTGCGCTCGCTCATCGCCATCGGCTCGAGCGAGCCGGCGCGCACGCGGATCTCGCCGGAATAGGCGGGATTGTACTGGGTGCCGAAGGTCTGCCAGTGGTGCTCCGGCCGCGCGACGACGACGCAGTCGACCAGAACGCCCGGAATCTTCACCTGACGCGGGTTGAGGCTGCCGCTCTCGGCGACCCGTTCGACCTGGGCAATGACGATACCGTCGGAATTGTGCGCGGCCATGGCGATGGCCAGCGCCTCGAGGGTCAGCGCCTCCTTCTCCATGGTGAGGTTGCCTTCCGCGTCGCCGGTGGTGGCGCGGATGATTCCGACGTGGATAGGGAAGGTCCTGTAGGCGAGGCATTCCTCGCCGCAAAGCGTCACCCGCTCGACGAGGTCCTCTGTCGTGCGCGCGTTGAGCTTGCCGCCGCCGTTCTTCGGATCGACGAAGGTCTCCATGCCAACGCGCGTGACGTGGACCGGGCGGCGCGCCGCGATATCGCGAAATAGATGGGTGATGACGCCCTGCGGCAGGTTGTAGGCCTCGACGAGATTGTCGATCGCCATCTTCTGCAGCCGCGGCGCGAGCCCCCAATGGCCGCCGATGATGCGTCGCACGAGGCCCTCGTGGGCGAGATGGTTGAGGCCCTTCGCATTGCCGTCACCCTGCCCCGCCGCATAGACCAGCGTCAGGCCGCGCGGCGCCGCGTCGGCAAGGAATCGTTCCTCCAGCGCAATGGCGATTTCTTCGGCGAAGCCGATGCCGACGAAGCCGCCCGTCGCCACCGTGTCGCCGTCGCGGACGAGCCGAACCGCCTCGGCGGCGGTGACCACCTTCCCCTTCTCCGGCGACCGCAGAAACAGCAAGGCTGGATGTTTCGCCTCGCTGGGCATTTCGCTGGCTCAGTACAGTCCGGTGAACTCGTAGACGCCGATAACCACGAACACCGCAGCGGTCTTCAGGATCGTGACGGCGAAGATGTCCTTGTAAGATTCGCGGTGCGTCAGGCCGGTGACGGCGAGCAGCGTGATCACCGCGCCGTTGTGCGGAAGAGTGTCCATGCCGCCGCTCGCCATCGCGGCGACGCGGTGCAAGACCTCCATCGGAATTCCGACCGCATTCGCGGCTTCGATGAAATCCTTCGACATCGCCGCGAGCGCGATCGACATGCCGCCCGAAGCCGAGCCGGTGATGCCGGCGAGCGAAGTGACGGTGACGGCCTCGCGCACCAGAACATTGGGAATGCCGCCAAGCGCGTCGCGAATGGCGAGGAAGCCCGGCAACGAGGCGATGACGCCGCCAAAGCCATATTCCGTAGCCGTGTTCATTGCCGCAAGCAGCGCGCCGGCCACAGCGGCCTTGCTGCCCTCGGCGAAGGTCTTGGACACGGCCCGGAAGGCGAGCAGAAAGACCAGCACGATGCCCGTCAGCAGCGCGCCCTCGACCGCCCAGACAGCGCGGATCGGCTGGACGGGCGTCGGAATCGCGTGGTCCAGCGCGAGCTTCAGGTCATAGTTCGCGCCATAGGCCCAATCGATCAGGCCCGTGAACACGCCAGGAAAACCGCCGAGCACGATGTTGAGGCCAAACACCACGATCAGCGGCAGGAAGGCGATCCAAGGCGAGGGCAGATGGGTCGTGTCGATCGGCGGCGGCTCGTTGATATGGCCTTGGCCGTAGCCCTCCCCCCTGGCCCGGGCGATGCGCTTCTGCCATTCGAGGTAAGCCATGCCCAGGACAAGGATGAAGATGGCGCCGACAATGCCGAGGATCGGCGCGGCGCCGGTCGTCGTCTTGAAATAGGTGGTGGGGATGATGTTCTGGATCTGCGGGGTGAACGGCAGCGAATCCATGGTGAATGAGAAGGCGCCGAGCGCGATCGTGCCGGGGATCAGCCGCTTCGGAATATCACCGGCGCGGAAAAGCTCAGCCGCGAACGGATAGGCGGCGAACACCACGACGAACAGCGACACGCCGCCGTAAGTCAGCACCGCGCAGACGAGGACGATCGCCAGCATCGCCTGATCCTTGCCGACAGCGCGGATGATGGTCGCGACGATCGACTTGGCGAAACCGGAGAGCTCGATCACCTTGCCGAACACGGCGCCGAGAAGGAAGACCGGAAAGTAGAGCTGTGCAAAGCCCACCATCTTGACCATAAAGAGATTGGTGAAGGCGGCGGGCACGGCGTGCGGGTCGGTGAAGAAGACCGCGCCCATCGCGGCGATGGGGGCGAACAAAATGACGCTGAAGCCGCGATAGGCGACGAACATCAGGAAACAGAGCGCCGCCAGCGCAATCAGAAAGTCCATGAAAACGCCCGTCCCCGAGGATTCGCTAGCTGGTTTGCGGCCACTCTTACGCCTCGAAACCGCCGAAGCAAGACCGGCGGCCGTCATAACTGCGCGCGCGGTCGCGGCGGAATGTCGCGTTCACACGCTGGCGGGCTTCGCGCCTGCAAACACTGGCGCCGCCTCGGCCGCGACCGCGCCAATGAGAATAAGCGCGCATCCGGCGGCGCCCGCGGCGGTCAGCCTCTCGCCGAGCCAGATCGCGCCGGCGAGCGCGGCGAATACGCTTTCCAGCGACAGGATCAGCGCCGCCTCAGCCGGGGGCGTGTAGCGCTGCCCGACGATCTGAAGCGTATAGCCGAGCGCGCCGGAGACGAGGCCCGCGAAAAGGATCGCCGGCGCCGCGGCGACGAAGGATTCGGGCTTCGCCGTCTCGAAGACGGCGGACGCGGCTCCCGCGAGCGCACAGCAGATCGCATATTGGGAAAAGGCGAGCGTGAGCGGCCGTTGCGTCTTGACGAGGAAGATCGGCGTCAACGCGATCGCGATCGCCCAGGCGAGGTCGGCCAGAAGCACCAGCCCGTCGCCGGTCGTCGGCGGCTCGGCGGGGCCGCAGCCCGTGGCCAGAAGCCATGCGCCGATCACCGACACCACGCCCGCGCCGAGCACGATCGCGCGCGGCCGCTGGCGCGACAGCGCCCAAACGACGAAGGGCGTCAGGACGACATAACAGGCGGTGAGAAAGCCGCCGTTCGTCGCGCTGGTGGTTGCAAGGCCCGCCTGCTGGAGGCTCGCGCCGAGAAACAGCAAGACCCCGATGGCGACCGCCAGCCGCCATGCGCGCGGCGCATAGGGAAGCCCGGCCCGCCGTCCTTCAAGGACCGCCAGCGGCGCGACCGCCAGCGCGGACACGGCGAAGCGCGCCGCGACGAAGGCCAGCGGCGGCAATCCGCCGATGTCCTTCTGCACGACGAAAGTGACGCCCCAGACGGCGGCGGTCGCGAGCAGCAAGGCGTCGGCGCCGATGCGGCTCATGCCGCCGGCGCCGACCGTTTTGCGCGACAAAAATCAGACCTGCTCGATTTCTGTCAGCGTGCCGACAAAATCCTTGGGATGCAGGAACAGCACCGGCTTGCCGTGCGCGCCGATCTTTGGCTCGCCGTCGCCGAGCACACGGGCGCCTGTCGCCTTGAGCTGGTCGCGCGCGGCGATGATGTCTTCCACTTCGAAGCACATGTGATGCATGCCGCCGTCGGGATTCTTCTCCAGGAATTTCGCGATCGGCGAGTTGGCGCCGAGCGGGTGGAGAAGTTCGACCTTGGTGTTTGGCAGCTCGACGAACACGACGGTGACGCCATGGGTAGGAATCGCGTGCGGTTCCGACACCTTGGCGCCGAGGGTCTCGCGATAGGTCTTCGCCGCCTTCTCGAGGTCGGGGACAGCGATGGCGACGTGGTTCAGTTTTCCGATCATGGGCCGCTCCAAGGGTTCCAGCAGTCATCAGCCGCAAGTAGGCAGTGGGTTTCGTTATCCTATTGCCGGCCGCCCTATTGCCTACCGCCGATTAGACCTCCACCACCAGCGCATGCACCTGCGGCTTCTTGCCCCAGAGGGCGCCAACGGAGGCGCGCACGCTCCGTTCGATTGCGCTCGACAAAAAGTCCGGATCGCGCCGCTTGCCGCGCGGTAGGCTCTCGAAGGTCTCGAAGATCGCCGCGTCGATGATCTCATCGAAGCCCGCGCCCTCGCGGGTGCGTTCCGGCAGGCCTGCGATCATCACGTCCGGGTCGCCGGCCAATTCGCCCTTCGGGGTCAGAGCGATCGCGATCGACACGACTCCCGCGAACGACAGGCGGCGGCGCTGGCCGACGCATTCCTGCTCAGGCGGCAGCAGAATGCCGCCGTCCTTGAGACGCCGCCCGCGCTCGATCTTGCCGATCGTTCCGAGATTGCCCGGGGCGAAACGGACGAGGTCGCCGTTGAACGCGCGCAGCACCTGCGCCACGCCGAGCGCCCTGGCGAGAGCGGCGTGTTCGCTGAGATGCAGCGCCTCCCCATGCGCCGGGACCGCCATCTGCGGCCTCAGCCAACCGTACATTTTCGCAACTTCCGCGCGGCGCGGATGACCGGAGACATGCACCAGCGCGTGGCGGTCGGTAATCACCTCGACGCCGCCGGCGGCGAACGCGTTGATGATCCTGCCGACTGCATTCTCGTTGCCGGGAATGGTGCGCGACGAGAAGATGACGGTGTCGCCCGGACTAAGCTCCGCGGTCGGATGATCGTCCTCGGCCATGCGGGCGAGCGCGGCGCGCGGCTCGCCCTGGCTGCCGGTGGCGAGCGCCAGGATCTTGTCCCTCGGCAAGCGCTCGAATGCGTCCATGCCGAGGAATTGCGGAACGCCGTCGAGCATGCCGAGCTCCCGCGCCACCGCCACGACGCGCTCCATCGCCCGGCCGAGGATGCAGACCTGCCGCCCCGCGGCGAGGCCCGCCTCGGCCGCTGAACGCAGGCGCGCGACATTGGAGGCGAAGGTCGTGACGACCACCCTGCCCTTCGCTTTGCCCACAAGGTCCTTGAGCGTCGCCGCGACGTCGAGTTCCGACGGGCTTTCGCCCTCGCGTAGCACGTTGGTCGAGTCGCAGACGAGCGCGAGCACGCCCTCGTCGCCGAGCGCCCTCAGGCGCGCTTCGTCGGTGATCGAGCCGACCACAGGGGTCAGGTCGATCTTCCAGTCGCCGGAATGAACGACGAGGCCGGCCGGCGTCCGGATCGCCAAAGCCGAGCTCTCGGGGATCGAATGGGCGACCCGCACGAACTCGACGTCAAACGGGCCAATGGTCACGCGCGCGCCAGGCCGAACGATCTCGATCGGAACCTCGGGCGCCCCGGGCTCGCCGAGTCGCCGGGCCTCGGCGAGGCCCGCCGCGAAGGGCGAGGGGTAGACCTGCACGCCCAGGCTTGGCCAGAGGTCGGCCAGCGCGCCGATATGGTCCTCGTGCGCATGGGTAATGATCAGGCCCACGAGGTCTTTCCTCACCTTCTCGATGAAGCCGACGTCGGGCATGATGAGATCGATCCCCGGCAGGTCGTCGCCAGCGAAGGCGACGCCGAGATCCACCATCAGCCATTTCCGCGCCTTCGGCGGCCCGTAACCGTAAAGCGCGCAATTCATGCCGATTTCGCCGAGGCCCCCCAGGGCCGCGAACACGAACTCGCTGTCGTCTGTCATTCAGGCTGGGCCTTCCCGCGCGAGCGAACCGGACGCCGCCGTAGTAGGCGCGCCATCCGAAGCCGGCGATATCCAGAGGTCGGCGGCCTCGATCGCCTCGATTCCGCCCGCCCCGCGAAACAGCAATCGGCCGTCGGCGTCAAGTCCTTCGAAAGCGCCTTCCCGCCGGCCGCGGGCGTCATCGATCCGCACGAGGCTCCCGATTCCGGCGGCGCGCACGAGCCAGGCGGCGCGAATCGCGGCGAATCCCTCCCCCTGGGCCCAGAGGTCGAGCGCCTCGGCGAACCGCTTCATGAGCCGCTCGAACAGGTCGGAGGCGCGGATCGCCCCGGCGTCGTCGCGGGACAGGACTGCCGTCGGGTAGCCCACGCCCTCTGGCGCGCGGGCGCAGTTGATTCCGATCCCGACGATGCAAGCCATCCGCTGGTCGGCGAGGGAGAGGCCCTCGACCAGGAGACCGGCGCATTTGGCCCCGTTGAGCACAAGATCGTTCGGCCACTTGAGCCGGACTTCGGCGGCGCCGAGGTCCTCCGCCGCGCGAGCGAGCGCGACGCCGGCGACAAAGCCCAGCTGGGGCGACCGGGCTTGCGGGCACGGGTCGATCAGCAACGCGCTCGCATGCAGGTTGCCTTTCGGCGAGACCCAGTTGCGGCCGCGCCGGCCCCGGCCCGCGCTCTGCTCGCCGGCCACGATCCACAAGCCTCCGGGATCGCCGGCCAGGGCGCGCCGGCGCGCCTCCTCGTTGGTCGAGTCGATCGCCGCGAGCCGATCGACCCGCCACTCGACTTGCGCGGACCCCCGCGTGGATTCGATGCTCAAAAGAGCGTTTGCGCCGCGGCCATCGCCGCGTTGGTCAGCGGCGACGGGGCGAACATGAAGGCGAGGATCAGCAGCGCCGCCAACGCCAGGACACTGCGAGCGACGACGCCAGGCCGGTCGAAGGCTCGCGCCGGCTCGTCGAAATACATCACCTTGACGATACGCAGGTAGTAGTAGGCGCCCAACGCGCTCGCCAGCACGCCAATGACGGCCAGTCCGTACAGGTCAGCCTTGATGGCGGCGGCGAACACGTAGAACTTGGCGAAAAACCCGGCAAGCGGTGGAACTCCAGCGAGCGAGAACATCATCGTCGCCAGGAAGAACGCCATCTGCGAATCCGTGCGGGCGAGCCCCGCCAGATCGGCGATCGTCTCCACCGCCTTGCCATCGCGCCGCATCGACAGAATCGCGGCGAAGGTGCCGAGCGTCATGACGACATATATCGACATGTAGACGATGACGCTCTGCGCGCCTTCAACCGTTCCCGCCGCGAGTCCGACCAGCGCGAAGCCCATGTGGCCGATGGACGAATAGGCCATCAGCCGCTTGATGTTGGACTGGCCGATGGCGGCGAAAGCGCCGAGCCCCATCGAGGCGATCGACACGAAGGTGAGAATCTGCCGCCAATCGCTGGAGATACCCGGGAAAGCTGTAAAGGCGACCCGCACCAGCACCGCCATCGCCGCGATTTTCGGCGCAGAAGCGAAGAAGGTGGTCACCGGAGTCGGCGCGCCTTCGTATACGTCGGGGGTCCACATGTGGAACGGCACTGCCGAGATCTTGAAGGCGAGGCCCGCCAGCAGGAACACGAGGCCGAACAGCACGCCCAAGTTGTGGTGGTCGTGCACCGCCGCCGCAACGTCGCTGAATCTCACCGAGCCGGAATAGCCGTAAATCAGCGAGATGCCGTAGAGCAGCATGCCGGACGACAGCGCGCCGAGCACGAAGTACTTCAGGCCTGCCTCGGTGGCGCGCAGATCGTGGCGGCGGAAGGCCGCGATCACGTAGAGCGCGAGGCTCATCAGCTCGAGGCCGAGGTAGAGCGCGATGAAGTCGCTGGCCGCGATCAGCATCAGCATGCCGAGCGTCGAAAGCAGGATCAGCACCGGGAACTCGAACCCAGCGATCCGCTCGCTGCGCATGAATTCGATCGACAGGAGAAGCGTCACCAGCGAGCCGATCAAAGCCAACCCGCTCATGAAGCGAGTGAACGGATCGTCGGCCAAGGCGCCGTAGAAGGTGATCCCCATCGGGCGGGACTTCCACACCACGATCAGGAAGACGATCCCGAGCAGCGCAACGGAAATCTCCGTGACGAGACTGTAGGCGCGCTCGCCGCGCAACGCACCGTAAAGGACGAGCAGAAGCGTTCCGAGGGCGAGAACCGCTTCGGGCAGGACAACCGGGAGAGAGAGGGCTGTTTCGTGCATGGATCGCTCGTTCTCTTGATCTCTTGGCGGCGCTAGCGCCCTATCACAGCCCGGCCGTCTTGGTCGCCGTCACCGCCTGCTCGACGCCCCTGAGGATCGCGTCGATCGAGGCGGAACTCGCGTCGATGACCGGCTGGGGATGCACGCCGTAGTAGATCACGAGCAGGCCGAGCGGCAGCAGCGTAGCGATCTCCCGCGGGCTCAGGTCGAGGATGTTCCTCAGGTTCGCCTTCTCGATCACCCCGAACACGACGCGGCGGTAGAGATAGAGCGCGTAGGAGGCCGAGAGGATGACGCCGGTCGTGGCGAAGAACGCCACCCAGGTGTTCGACTGGAACGTCCCGATCAGGGTCAGGAACTCGCCGATGAAGCCGGACGTGCCGGGCAGTCCGACGTTGGCGAGGGTGAAGAGCATGAAGGCGACCGCGTAGAGCGGCATGCGCTGCACGAGCCCGCCATAAGCATCGATCGACAGCGTGTGGGTGCGGTCGTAGACGACGCCGACGCAGAGGAAGAGCGCCCCCGAGACGAGGCCGTGGCTGATCATCTGGTAGACGGCGCCCTGCACGCCCTGAGCATTGGCGGCGAAGATGCCCATCGTCACGAAGCCCATGTGCGCGACCGACGAATAGGCGATCAGCTTCTTCATGTTCTCCTGCGCCAGCGCCACCAGCGAGGTGTAGACGATCGCGATTACCGACAGCGCATAGACCAGCGGGGTGAAATAGTGGGATGCGTCGGGGAACATCGGCAGCGAGAAGCGGATGAAGCCGTAGCCGCCCATCTTGAGCAGGATGGCCGCCAGGATGACGGAGCCGGCCGTCGGCGCCTCGACGTGCGCGTCGGGAAGCCAGGTGTGGACGGGCCACATCGGCAGCTTGACCGCGAACGAGGCGAAGAAGCCGAGCCACAGCCAGGTCTGCATTTTGGGGTCGAACGCCGTCTTCAAGAGCACGGTGATGTCGGTCGTGCCCGCGGTCCAGTACATCGCCATGATGGCGAGCAGCATCAGCACCGAGCCGGTGAAGGTGTAGAGGAAGAACTTGAACGCGGCGTAGACGCGGTTGCCGTGCCCCCAGATGCCGATGATCAGGAACATCGGGATGAGACCGCCCTCGAAGAAAAAGTAGAACAGCACCAGATCGAGGGCGACGAACACGCCGATCATCAGCGTCTCGAGCGCGAGGAAGGCGATCATGTACGCCTTCACCCGGCTCTCGATTCCCCACGACGCCGCAATGCTGATCGGCATGAGGAGGGTCGTCAGCAGGACGAAGGGCATCGAGACGCCGTCGACGCCGAGCTTGTAGAGAATGGCGTGCGAGAACCAGTCGTGCTCCTCGATCAGCTGGAACCCCGCTTGCGAGGGATCGAAGCGGCCCCAGGCGACGAGGCTGAGCACGAAGGTGAGGAGGGTTGCGAAAAAGGCGATCCAGCGCGCGTTGCGGCGGGTCGCCTCCGAGTCGCCGGGCAGCAGCAGGATGAACGCCGCCCCAATCAGGGGCAGGATCAAGAGGCTCGACAGGATCCAGGAACCGGACATCAGCGGGCCCCCCCGAACAGGTACCAGGTCGCGAACGCGGCCGCGCCGAGCAGCATCGCGAAGGCGTATTGATAGATGAAGCCGGACTGCAGCTTGACCGCGCCGCGGGTCACGTCAAGCACGCGCGCCGACACGCCGTCCGGCCCGAGACCGTCGATGATCGCGCCGTCGCCGCCCTTCCAGAACAGCCGCCCAATGGCGAAGGCCGGGCGGACGAACAGGAAGTCGTACAGCTCGTCGAAGTACCACTTGTTGAGCAGGAACTGGTAAAGCCCCGGGAAAATTGCGGCGAGCCGCTCGGGCGCCTTCCGATCGACGATGTACAGGTAATACGCGATCAGAAGTCCGACGATCATGAACAGGTTCGGCGATAGCGACACCAGCGTCGGGACGTGCTCCATCCGCTCGAGGATGTCGTTCTCCTGGCCAAGGAATAAGGAATTGCGCCAGAAGTCCGAGTAGCCCGATCCGATAAACCAGTGGCGGAACGCCACGCCGGCAAACACGGCGCCGAGCCCCAGGATCGCGAGAGGGACCAGCATGACCAGCGGCGATTCGTGGGCCGGATGCGCGCCGTGTCCGTGGCCATGATCGTCGTGAGGCGGGTGCGCGGTCGTGTCGTCGCGCACGCCATGGGCATGATCCGCGGGAGCCGGGTGCGTGAGGGCCGCCTCGTCGTGCGCATTCGCGTCGACCTCGTGACCCTCAGGCGGAAGCCAGGACGAAAACTGGCCTCGCTCGCCGAAGAAGGTCATGAACACCAGGCGCCACGAATAGAACGAGGTGAAGCCGGCCGCGATCGCCACGCACCAGAAGGCGTAGACCGAACCGTAGCGCTGCGAAGCGAAGGCCGCCTCGATGATCGGGTCCTTCGAGACGTAGCCGGCAAAGCCGATGTTGGTGAAGGGGATGCCGACGCCCGTGATCGCGAGCGTGCCGATGACCATCATCCAGAAGGTGAACGGGATCTCCTTCCTCAAGCCCCCCATGCGGCGCATGTCCTGCTCGTGATGCATCGCGGTAATGACCGAGCCTGCCGTCAGGAACAGAAGCGCCTTGAAGAAGCCGTGGGTGAACAGATGGAAGATGCCGAGGCTGTAGCCGCCGACGCCGAGGCCGACGAACATGTAGCCGAGCTGCGAGCAGGTCGAATACGCGATGACCCGCTTGATGTCGTTCTGCACCAGGCCGATCGTGGCGGCGAAGAAGGCGGTCGTCGAGCCGATGATCAGCACGACGCTCAGCGCCGTGGACGACAGCTCAAAGAGCGGCGACAGGCGCGCCACCATGAACACGCCGGCCGTCACCATGGTCGCGGCGTGGATGAGCGCGGACACCGGCGTCGGGCCCTCCATCGCGTCAGGCAGCCAGGTGTGGAGCAGGAACTGCGCCGACTTGCCCATCGCGCCCATGAACAGGAGCAGGCAAGCGAGCGTCCAGGCGTCCCAGTCGAAGCCGATGAAATGCACAGTCTTGCCGGCGACTCCGGGGGCGGCGGCGAACACCTGGTCCAACGTCACCGAGCCGGTGAGCGTGAAGACCATGAAGATGCCGAGCGAGAAGCCGAAGT
>NZ_JBKQOT010000065.1:0-3508 GCF_052145395.1 Roseiarcus sp. | reverse complement strand
CGGAGCTTGCCAAAGCTCCGGTGGCGGATTTCTTCCGCCCGCATCTCTTCGTCAACACGCCGGACATCAATCCCTTCTTCCTCCAGACCGGCGGACGGCCGGCGTTCCTGATCCGCGCCGCGCTTGCCTGCACGCTCTCGGGGCTGTGGGGGATGTACAACGGCTTCGAGCTTTGCGAGTCCCGCGCGCTGCAAGGGCGGGAGGAGTACGACGATTCCGAGAAATACGAGATCCGCGCCTGGGACTGGGACCGGCCTGGCAATATCAGGGCCGAGATCAGTCGGCTGAACCAGATCCGCCGCGCCAATCCGGCGTTGCACAGCCATCGCGGCCTCGAGTTCCTGAACGCCTTCGACGATGCGGTGCTCTATTATGCGAAGAGTACTCCCGACGGGCGCAATACGCTGCTGGTCGCCGTCAACCTCGATCCCCGGCGGGCGATCGAAAGGATCTCGAGATTCCGTTCTGGCGTTTCGGCCTTCCGGACGAGGCAGCGATCGGGGCGGAGGATCTGATGCGGGCGCGGTCGCTGATCTTTCGCGGCAAGCGCCAGCGGGTTCGACTCGACCCCAATGACCACCCCATCGTCATCTGGCGGCTCGAAAACCCAGGCGGGCGCCGCTATGGGCAGGCGTCATGAGCCGGCGCAAGCGCGCGACCCAGCCGCTGGCCGCCGATCCGCTCTGGTACAAGGATGCGGTCTTCTATCAGGTGCACGTGAAGTCGTTCTTCGATTCGAACAACGACGGCATCGGTGACCTGCGCGGGCTGACCGAGAAGCTCGACTACATCGCCGAGTTGGGTGCGACTGCGATCTGGCTCCTGCCCTTCTACCCGTCGCCAAGGCGCGACGACGGCTACGACATCTCCGACTACCTCGATGTGCACCCCGAATATGGCACGATCCAGGACATGCGCAAGTTCATCGCGACGGCGCATGCCCACGGCCTTCGGGTGGTTACGGAGCTTGTCGTGAATCACACCTCCGACCAGCACCGTTGGTTCCAACGCGCCCGTTCCGCTAAGCCCGGCTCCGCATGGCGGAGATACTATGTCTGGGCCGACGACGACCGCGGCTACCCCGACACGCGGATCATCTTCACCGACACCGAAAAGTCGAACTGGAGCTTCGACCCCGTCGCTGGGGCCTATTTTTGGCACCGGTTCTATTCGCATCAGCCGGATCTCAACTTCGACAATCCGCGTGTGCTTCTGTCGGTGCTCCATGCGATGCGCTTCTGGCTCGATCTCGGCGTGGATGGATTCCGGCTCGACGCTGTTCCTTACCTGGTCGAGCGCGAAGGAACGGACTGCGAGAATCTCCCCGAGACGCACGCCATCATCAAGCGCATCCGCGCAGCACTCGATAAGGCCGCGCCCGGCTGCATGCTGCTCGCCGAGGCCAACCAGTGGCCGGAGGACGTGAAGGAGTATTTCGGCGCCGGCGACGAATGCCACATGGCGTTCCACTTCCCGTTGATGCCGCGGATGTACATGGCGATCGCCCAGGAGGATCGGTTTCCGATCACCGACATCATGCGTCAGACGCCGGAGATACCGGATGGATGCCAATGGGCGATTTTCCTCCGCAACCACGACGAGTTGACGCTCGAGATGGTGACTGATGCGGAGCGAGATTACCTTTGGGAGACCTACGCAGCAGATCGTCGGGCGCGCCTCAATCTCGGCATCCGGCGTCGGCTTGCGCCGCTTCTAGAGCGTGACCGGCGGCTCATCGAGCTTATGAACGCCCTCCTGCTTTCGATGCCGGGAACGCCGGTCATATATTACGGCGACGAGATCGGGATGGGGGACAACATCTTTCTCGGCGACCGCGACGGGGTGCGCACGCCGATGCAATGGTCATTCGACCGAAATGGCGGATTCTCGCGAGCCGATCCCGCGCGCCTCGTGCTGCCGCCGATCATGGACCCGGTCTATGGCTACCAGGCGGTGAATGTCGAGGCGCAAACGAGCAATCCGCATTCGCTCTTGAATTGGATGCGCCGAATGCTTGCAGTCAGGCAGCGCCACCGCGCCTTCGGTCGCGGAAGGCTGCGCCTGCTGAACCCCGAAAACCGAAAGATTTTCGCTTTTCTAAGGGAGTTCGAGGCGGAGGACGGCGAGGAGACGATTCTCTGCGTCTGCAACCTCTCCCGCATGGCGCAGGCGGTGGAACTCGACCTCGCGCAATTTGTCGGAAGAACGCCGGTCGATCTGTTGAGCGGCTCAGTGTTCCCGCCAATCGGGGAGACCCGCTATCTGCTGACGCTGCCGAACCATGCTTTCTACTGGTTCAGCCTTGCAACAAACCAGGCGATGCCTGCATGGCGCGTGCCGCCGTCCGAGCCGTTGCCCGAATTTGTGACGCTGGTGATGCGAAACGAGATCGGAGAGCTGCTGGCGCCCGAGCCGAGACGCGTCATCGAGCAGGAGATCCTTGCCTCCTATCTGGCGCGGCGGCGCTGGTTCGCGGCGAAGGACCGCAAGACCCGCTCGATCGGCATCGCGCGCGCAGATGTCATGCGCGGGCGCTCGAGGGACTTCTTCATCCTGTTCGAGTTCGCAGTCGCGATGGACGGTCGGCAGGATCGCTACTTCCTGCCCGCCGGCATCGTCTGGGACGACGAGAAGCCTCCCGCGATCGTGCAACAGCTGGCGTTAGCGCGCGTGCGCCGGCGCCGGCGGACGGGTTTCCTCACGGATGGCTTCGCTGTCGACGCCCTGCCGGCCGCGATTTTGGCGAGCCTGGCGGCAGGGCGCGTGGAAAAGCTTTCCCACGGCGAAGTGCACTGGCTCGCGACCAGCCACGAGATTCCGGCAGTGCCGCCAGACACGGAGATCCGCCGCCTTTCGGCAGAGCAATCCAACACGTCGCTGATCCTCGGCGAAATCGCGGTCGTGAAAATCATCCGGCGGGTCCAGGCCGGGCGACATCCGCAAACGGAAATGACCCGCTATCTCACCGAGAACAGCTACGCGAACAGCCCCGCGCTGTTCGGCGAAATGGTGCGCGTCGACGCCGACGGCACGCCCCAGACGCTCATGATCGCCGAGCAATTCGTGCCCAATCAGGGCGACGCCTGGGAGTGGACGCTCGACAGAGTCCGGCTCGCCATCCATGCAGCGGCGTTCGACGGGACCGACGACCAAGCCGGACGGGAGGCGATTGGCGCCTATCAGTCCTTCGCTGTGACGATGGGAAAGCGCCTTGCCGAGCTGCACGCGGTGCTGGCGAAACCCACGGACGATCCCGCATTCATGCCGGAGCGCGTGCAAGGGGATGAAACCAAGGCTTGGGCGAAAGCGGCCTGCCTGGAGGTCGATCGGGCGCTGCAGACGCTGCAAAATTTCACCGCGTGGCAGGACGAGGCCGATCAAGCAGCCGCGAAGGAATTGATCGCGCTTCGCGACCCGCTCTGCGACAAGATCGGTGAGATCGCCGAGGCCGGCATCGGGACGCTGAGAACCCGCCTCCATGGGGACTTCCATCTTGGCCAGATCCTCG
>NZ_JBKQOT010000064.1:0-3351 GCF_052145395.1 Roseiarcus sp. | reverse complement strand
GCCACCGAACCGGTAAACGACAGATGCCGGACGCCGGGGTGCGCGGCGAGCGCTGCGCCCGCCTCCTCTCCCAGGCCCGGCACGACGTTGAGCGCCCCGGCCGGAAACCACGCCTCGCGCGCAAGCTCGGCGAGCGCGAGCGAGGTGAGGCAGGCTTCTTCCGCCGGCTTCAAGACGCAGGCGTTTCCCATCGCCAGCGCAGCGCCGATGGTGCGGCCGGCGATCTGCATCGGATAGTTCCACGGCACGATATGGCCGGTGACGCCGTGCGGCTCCCGCAAGGTGTAGACGGTGTAGCCGTCGAGATACGGAATGGTCTCGCCCATCACCTTGTCTGCGGCGCCGGCGTAGAACTCCATGTACCGGGCCATCGCCAGCGCGTCGGCGCGGCCCTGCTTCAGCGGCTTGCCGACGTCGAGCGCCTCGATCCGCGCCAGCTCCTCGACCCGGCTTTTCACCAGCTCGCTGAGCCTCATCATGAGTCGCCCGCGCTCGGTCGCGGTGAGCCGGCCCCAATCGCCGGCGAGCGCCTGCTCCGCCGCTTCCACCGCCGCGTCGACGTCGGCCGCCGTCCCGCGCGCGATGGCGCCGATTGCGGCGCCCCGCGACGGGTCCTCGAGCGGAAGCGTCTGGCCGGACGCCGGCGCCACCCAGCGGCCGTCGATGAAGCACTGGTCGGTGGGGTACCAGGTCAGCCTGGATGCCGCATTCACGTCCAACCCTCCGTTCGCCTCCGCCGCCTCTGGCCTCGTCCCGCCGCACAATCGGCGCGTCTGTCCGCGATCGCAAGGGCCGTCATGGCGCCGATCTCTCGCTACGTCGGCGGCCGCGACCGCGGTTTTCGGACAGCTGCCCCGCCTTTTCAATGACTTGAACCCGATTTTGCCCGACTCTTTAGCCCGGCGCCAAGCGATTTCAAGGACTTATCGGCCAATGGGCGATTCTCGGCGCCCTTCAACGAACGAGGGAGCGCCGGCCGGGCCGAGGCGGGCGTCGTTGTGGGTCCCGAACCGAGCCAGCCGCCGATCGCCAGGACGGCGCCGATCCCAGCGTGAGAGGCGCGGATCCCAAGCCGACGCGGCGCCGATCCCAAGTCCACCCCAAACGTTCGGAAGATCTGCCCATTGTCGTTTGCTGACATTCCAAAGCGTTACCTTCGATCCCGTCTGCGATCGTCGCAGGCGTCCGCGTTCCCGCTCGGCGGGCCCCGGCGTCACCCGACGGGTTGACGCCAAGGCGGCGCGGCGCGCGCGCCGGGCGACCCGCCCCGGATCGAACCGGCAGGCGGGTCCGATCGCCGGCCATTGAGGCCAGACTAGGACCGGATTCTCTTTTTTCCAAGACTTTGTCTAGCTCATTCCGATGATAAGATAATCGAGCCCCGGCTGCCTGGTGGCCGCCTTGGGCGCGTCCTCTCTCGACCGGCTCGAGGCCGCCCTCGCCGTCGCAATGGGGGGAAGGACGATCGCGTGCCCAGGCGGAGAGAATCGGGGGTCTGATGATCTGGATGGATCGGCACACGGACGCGGCCGTCGACCGCCTGGTGTCATTCCGCCGCGTGACGGGAACGGCCGCTGTGCGCACATAGCGGTCGTCCGCAGACGGCGTCCCGAACGGGTCAAATCGACCCTGAGCCGCCCTTGGCGATCAACCCCGTGCGGGTGGTGAGCGCCAGAAAGCCGCCGTCGATTGAAGGGGACAGTCGCGCTAGGACGTGCTGTTCCCCGCAAGCCCGGAACGCGTCAACTCGACCCAAAGCGGACATTCCTCCCTAAAATTGTCCCGCCACCAAGCGGGATACGACCGTGGGCTCGAAATCTGTTCAACCAATGGCGGCGGCCATCGGTACCCCTGAGGTCCGGTCAGATGACCCTCAGATAACCCATCATGCCGTTTTTCTGATGCTCGATGACATGACAGTGAAACATCCAATCCCCGGGATTGTTGGCGATGAACGCGACTTCGGCCCGTTCTCCCGGCGTCAGGAGAATGGTGTCGGCGTGATGCGCGGGGAGATTGCGCTGGTCCGAGCTCAGGAAGGTTAAGCTGTGTCCGTGAATGTGGATGGGATGGGAAAAATCGGTGTCGTTCCAGAGTTCGAACACGTATGAGCGACCGCGTTGCAACACGGCGAGCGGCGGCGGCAAGCGCGGATGGTCGCGGTCCGGCCAGCTCTGGCCATTGATCGACCAGAAACCGCGTGAGCTCAGGCAGATCGCCGCGACCGCGACGCCCAAAGCGGTCTCAGTCGCGGCGATCGCTGCGCCGGCGGGGCTGGACTGCAAGCGGAAGCCGATGCGCGTCGCGTGCGCAAGATCGGGCGCAGGGATGCGGCCGGCGCGCAGCGGCGCCGGGTCGAACGCGCGCGCCTGTCGCGGTGCCCCGAGCCCAACCAGTCGTGCAAGCTCGATGTGACTTTCGGCGGAACTGTCGACCAGCGAGGCGACGCCGCCCGGCGGCGGGCTGCGCAGCACGAGGTCCATGCGCATCCCGGGACCCATCGCCCACGTCGTCAGCGTCACGAGCGGAATGGCCACGCCGTCGATCGCCGCGATGACGGCGTCGGCACCCTCGACGCCTATCCGCATGATGCGGGTCGGGTCAGAGTTGATGATGCGGAGCCGGCAGTCCGACGACGCTGGCAACGAAATTCGCGGATTGTCGGCGCCGTTGACGCTCCGTAGCGGCCCATAGGTGCCGGCGCGGCCGGCGCCGCGCAGCGTCGCAAAGGAAGCAAATTCTGCCGTTCCCGGCTCGATCCTCCAATCGCGCAGCAGGAGCACGATGTCGGCGTCATAGGGTTCGGTGACGTCCCCATCGATGATGAGAATGCCCTCGAGGCCGCTACCGAGCTGCTCGACGGTGTTGCAATGGGTGTGAAAGAAAAATGTGCCGGCGTCCGGCGGAGCGAACGCGTAGCGGAAGCTCTCGCCGGGCCACACGGGCCGTTGCACGAGGTAGGGCACGCCGTCCTGATCGTTTGGCAGGCGTATGCCATGCCAATGGATGGACGTCGTTTCGTCGGCGCGGGGCAGTTGATTCTTCAATGTCGCTTCCAGCCGGTCGCCGAGTTCGAGACGAATCAAGGGCGGCCATGCACCTTCAGCGAAGGTCCAGAGCGGAAGCGCGGCACCGCCGAAACACGCCAGCGCGGTGGGGCGTTCGGCGGCGATGAGCTCGACTGCGACGATCTTGCCGGCGACGGGTGCGACCTCGGGGCCGAGCGCGCGGCCTCGGGGTGCCCGGGTGGCCGAACCGAACAGGCAGACCGCCCCGGCCCCTGAGACAAGCTGCCTGCGCGTCAGCATCTTCGGGTCCGTTTCCTTTGCCTCTCGTCTAGCTCACCCGAGC